>JASIGD010000452.1 GCA_030045295.1 Streptosporangiaceae bacterium | reverse complement strand
ACGTCGCCCCATCCTGGCCGCTGATCGTCGGGAGGCCGGCCCGCGGCCTCCCACGCCCTGGCCGTTGAGTTGCGCAGGGCGCGGTGGGGAGCGTCGGGCCACCCGACGTCGTACAGGTTGGGGTACCACTGCGAGTCCGTCTCGGCCGCGGCGATCAGCGCTCGCCGGTAGTCCTCGTGGATCGGCATCTCCTCGGCCAGCAGGAACCGCGTGCCCAGCCACGCGGCCTGGGCGCCCAGGGCGAGCACCGCGGCGACGCCGCGAGCATCCCCGATCCCGCCCGCCGCGATCACCGGCACCGGCGCCACCGCGTCCACCACGGCGGGCACCAGCGGCAGGGTCGCGACGGCACCCCACACGTGCCCGCCGGCCTCCCAGCCCTGCGCGACGATCACGTCTACGCCGGACGCGACGGCCCGGCGCGCCTCCTCGGCAGTGCCGACCGTGAGCATAACGATGCCCCCGGCGTCATGGACCTGCTTGATGTACCCGCTGGGATCCCCCCACATAAACGAGACGATCCGCAGGCCGGCCTCCAGGGCCGCGTCAAGGCGGCGGTGACGGTCTTCGGTGAGAACCAGGTTCCCGCCGAACGGCCGCGCGGTCAGCGCCGCAGTCTCGCGGACGACGGCCCCGGCGTCGTCGGACCACGTCAGCGTCACCATGCCGAGCGCGCCTGCATTCGAGACCGCCGCGGCCAGATGCGGAATGGCGGCCATCGGCGCCTGGACGATCGGCTGCTCGATCCCGAGCATCGCGCAGACCGGCGTGGTCACTGCCCCGGCCCCTTCGCTGGTCCGTCATCATACGAGGTCGGCACCGACCCGGGAGACCGCCGGTCCCAGCCGTGGAACTTCGAGTAGTCGCCGGCGTCCCAGGCCTCGCGCAGCCCCGGGGTGCTCAGATCCCAGTCCGGCCGGATCTCGGCCGTGGCGGCACGCAGGTCATGCCACAGGTCGTAGAACGACGGGCGGCCCCAGAACCAGTAGCCGTTATAGACGCTGTGCACGACCAGCCCCGGCTTGAGCACCAGCGTGTGCGGGATCATCGGGTTGTGCTCGGGGTCGGTGTACTCGGCGATGTCCAAGTCCTGCTGCACGATCCGGCCGGGATCAGACAGGAACGTCCACTGGGCGCCCACCGACGCGCGGAACTCCTGCAGGGTGTGATGGTCGTCGGTGGCGATCGTCGCGACCTGGGTGTAGGCCACCGCGATCTTCGAGTAATTGGCCGCCAGCTCCAGGTGCTGCTGGTGCTCTTTCGGGCAGTAGTTACCGCGCGCCAGGGTGAGGACCAGCGGATCGCGGCCCTGAAGCTCGCTCAGCTTGCGCACCGTGCCGGCCTGGTCCGGGAGGGCGTAATCAGGGAAGATGCCGCCAGGAATGATGTCAGGACGCATCGGGTGACTGCCTTTCATAGCCTCGAATGCCCAACCTACATGGCGCCGCTGTCGACCACGTCGGGACATCCCCGTTGCACCCAGAAGCATCTGGGCCGATACCCAGAGTAACGAAACTGGCCCAGGACGGAAGTTGGCGGGAGAGGGTGACCGAGCAGCGGCAGGAGCTTGTTTACGCCAGAACCACCGCCGCGCCGGTCCTCGCCGGAACCGGCTGAGCCGACGATCAGCCCCGCGCCTGATCCGCGTGGATCGGTGCGTGCCTTGTACGCTTTTGATCCGCCCAGGACCCGGCGGTTCACCCAGTGTGGCGGCGCGCCGCCGGGGAGCCCGTACCGCTACCCGGACCATGGAGGTACAAGATGCCCGAAGGCAGCCCGTCCGCATATGAGATCGCGCTGGCCCACTTCATCGTGTCTGACGACGTGGAGCGCTCCCGTCGCTTCTATACGGAGGTGCTCGGCGGCAAGACCATCCGCTCGGGTGAGCCGACGTACGTGGCGCTCGCCAACAGCTGGATCATCATCAACGTGGGCGGCGGCCCGACCGACGACAAGCCGGCCGTCACGCTCGAGACACCGCGCGATCCGGACCTGGCCAGCAGCTTCCTCAACATCCGGGTCTCGGACATCCACGCCGTCTACGCGGAGTGGAGCGCGCGAGGCGCCGAGTTCCTCACGCCACCGAAACAGCACAAGACCGAGCTCCGCTGCTACATGCGTGACCCCGACGGGTACCTGGTCGAGGTGGGCCAGACCACCCTGCCGGGCGGCTGGCGCCAGTTCCTGAACCCGTAAACGAAGGCGTTACGCGGATCTGACCGGGCCGCGCTGCCGCCATCCCGGGCCGCGCACAATCTGAGACACTCCAGGCGCGCTTATGGTCTCGTGTCCGAACAGAGCAAGCGTGAGGTCCACGGGTACCTGAGCGCGCCCGGCGGCCTCGGCTATCCCGCCTGAATACTCGGTTGCGTGCCGGGCCGCCGCCTGGCACCGTGAACGCGGTGAGCGACGTGCCCGAGCGGTGGACCAAGGCCAGCGTCTATCCCGATATGTGGGCGGACCCCGGCGAGGATCCCCGCAACAGTGAGGGGGTCAGCCCGGACGGCGAGCTGGCGACGCTGCAGGACTACCTGCGGAACTACCGGCTGACCCTGTTGATGAAGTGCGAGGGACTGGACCCTGGGCAGCTAGCGCGCCGGTCGGTGCCGCCGTCGACTATGTCCTTGCTGGGCCTGCTCCGCCATCTTGCCGAGGGGGAACGGGCCTGGCGCAGCTGGATCGAACCGGGAGACCCGGCACCGAGGCTATACGGAGCGGGCGATGCCGCCTTCGAGGGAGCGGTTGCGCGTCAGGCGCTGGCCGACGGGGCATTCGCCGACCTTGCCCGCGAGCAGGCGGCAACCGATGCGGTGCTGGCCGGGTACCCGGACCTGGGCACGCGGCTGGGCCGCAAGGGCATCGCCGTCCGGGAGGTGTGGGTGCACCGGATCGAGGAGTACGCCCGCCACTGCGGGCACGCTGACCTGCTGCGCGAACGTGTCGACGGCCGGGTAGGGCAATAGCAGAGCCGGCCCCTGGAGGCAAAGCCCGGGTGCTGTTCCGTGGTCAATGACGAGACGCGGAACGATTACCGGCGCCGGCCGGTCAAGCCGCCGTCGCGATCACGACGTATTGGTCCGTGGTCTCGCTGAAGTCGGTGCCGACTTCACGCAATCGTGCGAGCTCGAGCCGCTCGCGTAGTTCGCCGAGCGTGACGGGAAGGAGCGAGATCCGGTACTCGTGCGGCTCGATCCGGTCGCCGTCCTCGAAGAGGAACACGATGTGAGCGATGTGCTCCTGATCCAGGCGATCCGGCACCTCCCATGCGTAGAACATGACGCACCTGCGCCCGCCGCGCGTCCTCGCCCGGTTCGCGACCTGCACGATTGGTCGCTCGGCGTGGAGTTTTTCCCAGTTGCGCGAGTGGATCACCACATGCCCCCCAGGGCGGGCCATCCGCCGCAGCCCGGCGAGCGCCTGAACCATCGCGTCTTGGCCGGCGGCGTGCACCAGGGCGTTACCGGTGCAGAGCACGACGTCGAACCGCTCATCGATGGTGTCGGGTAGGTCCGCCCACAGGCACTGCTGGACCGGTATGGCCAGCCCTTCCCGCCGAAACCGGGCCGCCGCGGCCCCGACCATCGCGTCGCTCCCGTCGGCCGCCCGCACGTGGAAGCCGCGGCGGGCGAGCGCCGCCGCATCCACACCGGTGCCGCAGGCCGCGTCGAGCACGGCACAACCGGGACCGGCCCGCTGGAGCAGGTCCGCCACCGCGGGCCGGGTGACCGCGGACCCGTCGGTCAGCGCGTCGTCGTCGTAGAGCCAGTCATAGTCGGCGGCGAGGTCACTGTAGTAGTCAGCCACGAGGTCCTAGCCTGCCAGACCACGGCAGCAAGCAGCGCCGGTACCAGGGCGGTCCGTGCGGTCATCCCGTACCGCCGCGTTGTTCACTGCTCAGATCAGCAGCTGACACGCCGGGGCTGGCGGGCCGCCGAGTGAAACACGCCTTGTACCATCAGGGACGGTTCGGCGGCGACCCGGCCTCGTTGACCTCCGCGCACCTGGTGCACTGCCGCGTCGTCCGGCGCAGCCAGCGCGGCCAGTTCGGCAAGGTCGCCGGCCAGCCCGGCGAGCGCGGTCGTCAGCACCGCGTGCGGCGCGGGTTTGAGGTGGGCGGGATTGCCGTATGCATACCGGCTTACCAATCGGCGGAGTTCTCGGCCTCGTACGCGGCGCGGCGATAGGCGGCCTGTTCGCGGCGGATGAGATCGGGGTTGGTGTGGCGGGCATGGGCGAGCTCGAGCGTCAGCATTTGCAGCGCGCCAGCGCCGGCCAGCAGCCCGGCCAGCCGACGGTCGACAAGGCTGGGGTCGGCAGGTTCCGTGACGATCCGTCCGGCGGGCGTCAGTTCAGCGGCCAGCGCCCGGTCGTAGGCGCCGGAGAACAGTCCGGCGACAGGAATGCCGATCGCGGCGGCGGCGCGAGCGGCGTAGGCGGCGCGCCGGGCCAGGCGCTCGCGTTCGGGCTGGTCGGTGATCGCCACGAGGATGAGCGCGTCGGCGGGCTCGTGGGCGGCGAGCTGTCCGTGCAGGACCGTTTCGAGCTCCAGCGCGAACGCAGGCAGGCGGGCGCCTTCGGCGATCTTCAGGGCCAGCTCGCGGGCGGTGGCGTGGTCAGCTTCCGCTCCGGCGCAGAGCACGACGCGGCGGTCGGCTAGGCGGCCGGCGATCGGCGCGGGATCCGTGAACTTGATGGCGCGCTCGAGGACCTCGCGTGCCGCTGTTGGCTGGGCGAGGAACGGGCCGAGACGTCCGGCGAGCGCGGCACCGGTCGCCAGGGCTGAGGTGTAGGCCACCGTGTGGCACCACGAGTCGTCGTGGCGCGGCGTGATGAGCACACGCTCGGCGGCGCGGGCAATGCTGGCCTCGCGCTGGTGGCTGATCGCGATGGTGTAAGCCCCTGCCGTGCGCGCCGCGAGCAGCGCCAGGGTGCTGGCCCGCGTCTCGCCATCGTGCGACACCACCAGGCACGCGCCGGGCGCGGGGTCCAGCGCGGCGCTGAATGCGGGTCGCGCCTGGACGAGCCGCGACTGCTGAGGATCGACGGCGGCCGACACCAGCGCGGCGATTCCGCGTGCGGCGTGCTCGGACGTTCCGCACCCGCAAACGATGACCGGATCGTTGCGCTCGAGCGCGGCGGCGATCGCTTCGGCGGCTGCTGAGGTGCCCGGCGGCGGGCTGGTCAGCAGCGCCTCGACCAGCGCGGGCTGGGCGGCGATCATCTCCTGCATCACCCACGGCGGGCCTGGCCGTAGCTCGGGGAAAGCGTCGGTGTGCCAGTCGGGATTACTCATGGTCCTCCGTCGGGGTGATTGCATCGCTGGTCTGGAGCGTAACCGGTGGCCAGCAGGTCGATGCGTTACCCTCCGCGGTCGGGCGGGCGCCGACAGACGAGTCAGATGCTGTAGGTGCGCGCGCAGCTCGCGAGCGGCGCCGACCGACACGCCGGCTGGTGAACCACGGGCCCGGTCGCGCGGACCCAGGCGCCGCGCGCCGCCTATCCCTTGCGGAGCGACCTCGTTGCGGAGGCGACGAGATCTCGCTGGGCGTTCGGCTACACCTCCGGCGGCAGCGCCGGCCGATCGTCTTGCGGCCGTTACGAACGTGTCCGCAGCCAGGCGAGGACCTCTTCAGCGTGCCTGTCCGGAGGGAACACAGGGTAGAAGACGTGCTCGATCATGCCGCCGCGCACGACCATCGTTAGCCGCTTGAGCAGTGTTTTGCGCCCGCCCCCGTCGTAGTCCGGGGCCAGATCCAGGCTGAAGGCCGGCAACCGCAAGGCGCGGGTCAGCTGGAGGTCGAAATCGCTGAGGAGGGGGAAAGGTAGCGCCAGGCGCTCTGCCACCTCGCGCTGGTAGGTACTGGACTGGGTGGACAGGCCCGCCACGCTCGCCCCTTCCTGCGCGAGGTCAGCTGCGTGGTCGCGGAAGCCGCAGGACTCCGGGGTGCAGCCCCTCGCCCCGGGGATCTCGTCCCAACCTGGCGGAAGCTCCACGCCCGGGATCCCGGTCATCGGGAAGGCGTAGATGACAAGACGCGCGAAGCCCTCCGGCACCAGGTCTACGCGAATCGAGTCGCCTCGAGTCGAGGGGAGCGCCAAGGACGGCATGGGCATCCCCGCCAGGTGATCCGCCGCACCGTCGTCAACCGGACGGGGGAGGTCTTCGGGCAGAGTGGAGAAGTCACGTTGCATTCAGCCATTCAACCACCGCACGCGACGAGCACGCCCGGAGCGGTCAGCCTCAGGCAGCGGGGATCGCGGCGGCGGGTGAGTGAAAATACAGCGAATCACGCGGTTTCGCCCGGCGTTGACAGCGCGTTCACTTGCCTGATAGCGAGGGGGAAAAGGCCAGGACTGGGTGACCGGCGCCGGGGTGCCGGGCGTGACTATCAAGGCGGGCCTGTGACGGTGGCTTGGGCAGCTCTCCGGCTGATCGACCGGGGTGATCTTGTCGCTGCGCTGGATCGCGCCGCGGTGCGGACGGTGACGATCATCTCGGCGCCGGCCGGCAGCGGGAAGACGTCGCTGCTGCGCGCCTGGGCCGGCCGTCCGGGGCAGCCGCGCCGGCTCGCCGTGCTGCAGGTGCAACGTGACCAGCACGACGCCCAGCAGTTCTGGCTGGCCCTGCTCGGCGCGGTCCGTGCCGCGACCGGCGCGGAACCGCCGACCGCGACGCCTGACTTCAACGGGCAGGCGATGGCCGACCGGGTGCTGTCCGAGCTCGCCG
>JASIGD010000451.1 GCA_030045295.1 Streptosporangiaceae bacterium | reverse complement strand
GCGCCGGAGCCGAAGTAGCCCGCGATCACGCCGTTGTCATTGATGCCCAGCAGCTGGTTGAACGTTAGGTCGGCGCTGTTGTCAACGGTGCGGAAGCTGTAGACGGGGCCGGCGGCCGCGGCGTGCGTGCCCGGCGCCGCGGCGGACGCACTGGCCCCGGCCACCAGCGCGAAGGCACCCGCGGCCAGCGTGCCCGCGGCTACCGCGGCAATGCCCACGCGCGCTACGGTGCGATTGGCGAATCTCATGGTCGGTCCTTTCTGAACTGCGCAACAAAGGGGATGGTCCGTTCCGCAGGTAGGGTGGCGGCCGGCACTGGGGGAACCACCGGGGGGTGCGGGGGAAACAGGGCACCGGCAGGGAAGGCAGGGCGAACGTGGCATCTGCGCCGCCGCCGCGCACGAACTGGGCGGGCAACGTCGTCTTCGCGGCCCGGGACTTCCACCGCCCGGCCACGCTCGGCGAGCTGCAGGCCATCGTGGCCCGGGCCGGGTCCCGGAACCAGATCCGCGTGCTGGGCACCGGCCATTCGTTCAACGGCCTGGCCGACTCACCGGGCGCCCAGCTGAGCCTGGCGGGCCTGCCGCCGGAGGTCGAGATCGACTCGGCGGCCCGGGTCGCCAAGGTCCCGGCGGGCCTGAGCTACGCGGACCTGGCCCGCCGGCTGGACGAGAAGGGCTTCGCGCTGCGCAACCTGGCCTCGCTACCCCATATCTCGGTCGCCGGGGCGTGCGCGACCGCGACCCACGGGTCGGGTGCCGCGAACCAGAACCTCGCCGCGGCCGTGACCGGCCTGGACCTGGTCACCGCGGACGGTGACCTGGTGACGATCCGCGGCCAGGACGGCTGGTTCGACGGCGCCGTGGTCCACCTGGGCGCCCTGGGCGTGGTGGTCAGCCTGCTGCTCCGGGTGGTGCCGTCCTTCGACGTCAGCCAGCGGGTTTACGAGGACCTTCCCCTCGAGGTCCTCGACGCCCACTTCGCCGACGTCATGGCGGGCGGGTACAGCGTGAGCCTGTTCACCGACTGGCGAGCGCCCCGGCTCACCCAGATCTGGATCAAGCAACGCCTGACTGACTCCGCGCAGCCCGCCCCGTCAGCGCCCGTCGTCCCGCCGGTCACGCAGGAGCCGTGGTTCACCGCGACGCCCGCGCCCGCCGCCCGGCACCCGGTGCCCGGCTGGCCGCCGGAGCCCTGCACCCAGCAGCTCGGCGTGCCCGGCCCGTGGTACGAGCGGCTGCCGCATTTCCGGCCCGAGTTCACCCCGAGCGCCGGCCATGAGCTGCAGTCGGAGTACCTGCTCCCGGTCGGATACGCGGTCCCCGCCCTGCACGCGCTGGACCGGATCCGGGACCGCATCGCCCCCGTGCTGCGGATCTGCGAGATCCGCGTCGTCGCCGCCGACCGGCTCTGGCTCAGCCCCAGCTACCGGCAGCACACCGTCGCGTGCCACTTCACCTGGGTCCCCGATGCCGCCGCGGTGCTGCCCGTGGTGGCGCTCGTCGAACGACAGCTGGCCCCGTTCGCCCCCCGGCCGCACTGGGGCAAGATCTTCACCGTCTCTCCGGAGTCGCTCCGCTCGGGCTACGAGCGCCTGCCGGACTTCCTCGGCCTCATCCGCCGCTACGACCCCGCAGGCAAGTTCCGCAACGCCTACACCGACCGCTACCTCGGGCGCTACCTCGGGCGCTGACCCGGGCGCTGACTCGGCCGCTCCTCACCGCCGCAGCGGCACCGGCTCCGCGTACGCCTGGGCCACGGTGGCGCGGTTGAAGACCCGCCAGGTCGTGGCGGTCACGATGGCCGCGACCACGAACCCGACCCAGTACGGTGCGGTGAGCCCGAACCTGGCCGCGATCACCCCGCCGAGCACGGCGCCGACGCAGTTCCCCCCGGCCGCGATGAACAGGCTCGTGCTGGCCACGCGGCCGAGCATCTCCTCCGGCGTCAGCCGCTGCCGCAGCGAGTTCGCCACGATGGTCCACAGCGCGGCGTGCACGCCGAACGCGAACAGCATGAACCCGACGAAATACGCGTTGCGCGAGGTCGCCAGGACCAGGTACTGCGCCGTCTCGATCAGCAACCCGATCCGGATCGTCCAGGTCGCCGTGACCCGCTTGATCAGCCAGTCGCCGCAGGCCGACCCGAGAAGAGCGCCGGCCGCCAGGCACGTGAACAGCGTCCCGTAGCCCACCGCGCCGAGATGGAGCCGCTCCTTCACGAGCAGCACGAGGACCGCGACCGCCGCGGTCAGCGTCAGGTTCAGCAGCCCGATCAGAAACGTCATCGTGCGCAGCACCCGCTGCTGGACCAGCCAGCGGAAGCCTTCGGCCAGCTCGGCCCTGACCTGCCGCGACCCGCTGTCGCCGTCCGCCGCGCGCGAGACCCGGTACGTCCCGGCCACCAGGCCGATAAGGACGGCGCTGGCCGCGTACGTTCCCGTGTTGACGAAGAACGGGACGCACGCCGCCACCACGAACAAGAACCCGCCCAGCGGCCCGGCGATCATCTGCTGCATCAGCGTGACCCCGCCGACCAGCCAGCCGTTCGCCCGCTCCAGGCGCGCGCGCGGCACGACCGAGGCGACCATCGCCTGGCTCGCCGAACGGAACACGACCTCGCCCGCGTTGACGATGAACAGCACGGCGTCCAGCACGGCGATGCCAGCCCACCCGGCCAGCAGGGCCACGGCGAGCGCGCCCATGGCGGCGGTCCGCGTCCAGTCGATCGTGATCATCAGCCGCCGCCGGTCGAGCCGGTCGACGAGCACCCCGCCGGGCAGCGCGAACAGCAGCCAGGGCAGCCACGCCACGCCGAACGTGGCGGATACGATCAGCGGGCTCTTGGTGTGCGCCGCGACGAACAGCGGCGCCGCGATCGTGGCCAGGCCGCTGCCCAGGGCGGACGTCGTGCTGGCCGCCCACAGCTTCGCAAACCGCCCGCCGAGTGGTTCCGAAGCCATCAAGCGACGTTACCTGGCCGTGCGAGCATGGGATCATGCGCTTCGCCATCGACGTGCCGAACTTCGGCGACTTCGCCGACCCCCGCGTCGTCGCCGACCTGGCGCGGCGCGCCGAGGACGCCGGCTGGGACGGGCTGTTCGTCTGGGATCACGTCACTCACCGCAAGGAACTGCGGCGCACGATCGCGGACCCGTGGGTGCTGCTGACCGCCGCGGCGCTCGCCACGCAACGGATCCGGCTCGGCACGATGATCACGCCGGTGGCCCGGCGGAGGGTGTCCAAGCTGGCCCGGGAGGTCACCACGCTCGACCGGCTCACCGGCGGCCGGATGATCCTCGGCGTCGGCCTGGGCGCCCCGATAGCCGACGAGTTCGGCAGCTTCGGCGAGACCACCGACCCTAAAGACCTCGCCGCGCGCCTCGACGAGGGCCTGGAGGCGCTGAACTTGATCTGGTCCGGGCAGCCGGTGACCTTCCGCGGCGAGCACGTGGTCGTCGAGGACGTGGCGTTCCTGCCCACCCCGGTGCAGCGGCCGCGGGTGCCGGTGTGGGTCGGCGGCGAGTGGCCCGCCCGGCCGCCGATGCGCCGCGCGGCCC
>JASIGD010000450.1 GCA_030045295.1 Streptosporangiaceae bacterium | reverse complement strand
GCGCCCACCGGGCACACCTGCACGGTGTTGCCGGAGAAGTAGGAGTTGAACGGCTTGCCCTCCGCGGTGCCGATCATCTGGCTGGGGCCGCGCGCTAGGAAGTCGATGAACGCATCCCCGGCGATCTCCTCGGAGGTCCTCGTGCACCGGGTGCACGAGATGCAGCGCTCGCGGTCCAGCAGCACCTCGGTGGAGATCGCGACCGGTTTGGCGAAGGTCCGCTTGTGCTCGGTGAACCTGGTCTCGCCCTGGCCCGCGGTCATGGCCTGGTTCTGCAGCGGGCACTCGCCGCCCTTGTCGCACATCGGGCAGTCGAGCGGGTGGTTGATGAGCAGGAACTCCATCACGCCCCGCTGCGCCTTCTCCGCGACCGGCGAGGTGAGCTGGGTGCGCACCACCATGCCCTCGGTGCACGTGGTGATGCACGAGGCCATCGGCTTGTTCTGGCCCTCGACCTCGACCAGGCACTGGCGGCAGGCGCCGATCGGATCGAGCAGCGGGTGATCGCAGAACCGCGGGATCGCGATGCCGAGCAGTTCCGCGGCCCGGATGATCAGCATGCCCTTGGGCACCGTGATCTCGAACCCGTCGATGGTCAGGGTCACCGTGTCCTGCGTGGTCTGCACTGTCATGGCGCGCTCCAGACCTTCGACGCCGCCGGGTCGAAGGGGCAGCCGCCTTCCTTCTGGTGCTGCAGGAACTCGTCCCTGAAGTAGCGGGCCGCGGAGGTGACGGGGGGCGTCGCGCTGTCGCCGAGCGCGCAGAACGCGCGGCCGGTGATGTTGTCGCAGATGTCCAGGAGCTTGTCGAGGTCCTCCTCGGTGCCCTGGCCGTGTTCCAGCCGGTCCAGGATGCGGACCATCCAGAACGTGCCCTCCCGGCACGGGGTGCACTTCCCGCACGACTCGTGCTGGTAGAACTCGGTCCAGCGGAGCACCGCGCCGACGACGCAGGTGGTCTCGTCGAAGATCTGTACCGACCTGGTGCCGAGCTGGGACCCGGCGGCGGCGACCGACTCGAAGTCCAGCGGCACGTCCAGGTGCTGGTCGGTGAGCAGCCCCGCCGACGAGCCGCCGGCGGTCCAGAACTTGAGCTGGTGGCCGGCCCGCATCCCGCCGGCCAGGTCGAGCAGTTCGCGCAGCGTGATGCCCAGCGGGGCCTCGTACGTGCCCGGCGTGGCCACGTGGCCGGACAGGTTGAAGATCCCGAACCCCTTGGACTTCTCCGTGCCGACGCTGGCGAACCAGTCGCCGCCGTTGATGATGATCGGCGGCACGCTGGCGATGGACTCGACGTTGTTCACGTTCGTCGGGCGGGCGTACACCCCGGCCACGGCCGGGAACGGCGGCTTGTTCCGCGGCAGCCCGCGGCGCCCCTCCAGCGAGTCCAGCAGCGCGGTCTCCTCGCCGCAGATGTAGGCGCCGGCTCCGGCGTGCACGATGACGTCCAGGTCGAATCCGGAGCCGAGGATGTTCCGGCCGAGGTAGCCGGCCGCCTGCGCCTCCTGCGCCGCGTGCCGCAGCCGCCGGATCACGTGCAGCACCTCGCCCCGGACGTAGATGAACGCGTGGCTGGCCCGGATCGCGTACGAGGCGATCGCCGCGCCCTCCAGGAGCAGGTGCGGGTTGGCCATCATCAGCGGGACGTCCTTGCAGGCGCCGGGCTCGGATTCGTCCGCGTTGACCACCAGGTAGTGCGGTTTGTTGTCGCCCTGCGGCAGGAAGCTCCACTTCACCCCGGTCGGGAAGCCGGCCCCGCCGCGGCCGCGCAGCCCGGAGCTTTTCACGATCGCGATGACCTCGTCCGGCTGCATGCCGAGCGCCTTCGGCAGCGCCTGCCAGCCGCCGGACCGCCGGTACCCGTCCAGGGTGAAGATGTCGGGCTGGTCCCAGTGCGCGGTCAGGACCGGGGTCAGGGGGTCGGTCACCGCGGCTCCTTTGCTTGGTCGCTCGCCGCTCGGTCGCTCGCCGGGGCGGGCTCCGGGGCGGCCCACCCGTGCTCCTCGGCGATCTTGAGGCCGGCCAGGTCGGCCGGTCCCGCCGCGGGGCCTTCGGTGGCCTGGTCGTCGTTGAAGCCGGCCAGGATCCGGGCCGCCTCGCGCCAGCTGACCAGCCGCCGCGGGCCCCGGGTCGGGGTCACCGGGTTTCCCGCGCGCAGGTCGTCGGCGAGCTGACGGGCCGAGGCCGGCGTCATGTTGTCGAAGAACTCCCAGTTCACCATGACCACTGGCGCGTACGTGCAGGCGGCGTTGCACTCGACGTGCTCGAGGCTGACCTGGCCGTCGGGCGTGGCCTCGTCGTCGCCCACGCCGAGGTGCTCGTGCAGTTCGGCGAGTATCTGGTTGCCGCCCAGGACCGCGCACACCGTGTTGGTGCACACGCCGACGTGGAACTTGCCGACCGGGCGGCGCTTGTACATGGTGTAGAAGCTGACCACCCCGGTGACCTCGGTCTCGGTCAGCCCGAGTTGCTCCGCGCAGTACCTGATGCCGTCGGCGGAGACGTAGCCTTCCTCCGACTGGACCAGATGGAGCAGCGGCAGCAGCGCCGACCTCGACCCCGGGTACCTGCCGATGATCTGGGCCGCGTCCGCGTCCAGGCGGGAGCGCACGTCGTCGCTGAAGGGCATTACCGGTCCACGCCTCCCATCACGGGATCCATGCTCGCGATCGCGGGAATCAGGTCGGCGACCATGCCGCCCTCGCACATGGCGGCGACCGACTGCAGGTGGACGAACGACGGATCGCGCAAGTGCACCCGGTACGGCCGGGTCCCGCCGTCGCTCACCACGTGCGCGGCCAGTTCCCCGCGGGGGGACTCCACCGCGGCGTACGCCTGCCCGGCGGGCACCCGGAACCCCTCGGTGATCAGCTTGAAGTGGTGGATGAGCGCCTCCATGGACTGGCCCATGATGTGCGCGATGTGCTGCGGTGACGGGCCGAGGCCGTCGGGGCCGAGGGACAGCTGGGCCGGCCAGCCGATCTTGGCGTCGCGGATCATCACCGGGTCAGTTCCCGGGCCGCCGGTCCCGCGCGCCGCCAGCCGGTCCACGCACTGCTGGATGATCCGCAGCGACTGGTCCATCTCGTCCATCCGGATCAGGTACCGGCCGTAGGCGTCGCAGGTGTCCACCACGGGCACGTCGAAGTCGTAGGTCTCGTAACCGCAGTACGGCTGGGACTTGCGCAGGTCCCAGGGCAGCCCGGTCGCCCGCAGCATGGGCCCGGTCACGCCGAGGGCCATGCAGGTCGCCAGGTCCAGGTAGGCGATGCCTTTGTTCCGGCCGATGAAGATCGGGTTGGCGTCGATCAGCTTGTGCAGGTCGTGGAAGAGTTCCGGCGCGGTGTCGAGGAAGGCGCGGATCCCGTCGAGTCCGCCGGGCGGCATGTCCTGGGCCACGCCGC
>JASIGD010000449.1 GCA_030045295.1 Streptosporangiaceae bacterium | reverse complement strand
ACCTGGTCAGGCTGCTCCGCCGGATCGCGGTCACCATCGCAGGCATAGTGATCCTCGCCGTCGGGGCAGTACTGCTGGTAGCGCCCGGGCCTGGCCTGCTGGTCATCGCGCTCGCGCTGTCCGTCTTCGCCATCGAGTACCGATGGGCCAGACGCTACCTGCACGCCGTCCAGGCACGCGCCCGCTCGGCAGCCCTCAAGGCAGCAGCCAGCCGCGTCGCCACAACCTGCACCATCCTGTTCGGCATCGGTGCCGTCGGCCTCGGCGCCGTGCTGGTGTGCGCCGACTCCCTGCCTTTCTCCGGCGTACGTACGGGCCTCGGCGTAGCCATCGCAGGCCTGACCGTGCTTGCCACCATGGCATACAGCATCCGGGAATCGCGACGTGCCGAGAGGACCGAAGAGGACGAAGACGCCGGATAGGCCCGGGATGCGCTGCGTGACTGCGCCGCTCAGGCCACGACCGCGGCAGTGCCCAGATGAGCCGACAGCCTAACCGAGCACCGGGTCGGTGACTCAGGGCACACCGCGCGCGGCGGCTGGGCTACAGGCCGGTTTGGGCGGTGAGCTGTCCGGAGTTGACGGCCTGGGTGAAGGCCTGGTAGTCGCGTTCGTTCTGGTCGGCGTAGGCGGCGGAGAATCCCGCGATGGCGTGGTCGAACGTGTCGCCCTGGCCGAGGTAGGAGGCGATTGCGATCCGGTCGCCCCAGCGGGCGTGCGCCCGGGCCAAGGTCGCCCCGCAGATCCGCGCGTACTGCACGGCGCCGTCGGTGGTCAGCCGTTCCACGTCCGCGCTGCCTTTCCAGTCGTGGAACTGGCGCACGTAATAGTCCCGGGTCACGCCGTCGAGGCCCTTGATCCGCTGCCAGCCCAGGAAGATGTCGGTAGCCGCCTGCATCAGCCGCTGGCCCATCACCACCCGCTGCCCGTGGTGCGGGTAGGCGCTGCGGCCCGCATATGGTTCCAGCACTGAGGCCTGCGCCTCTTTGACCTGCAAGAACAGCGGGTCGTCGTTGTCGCGGCCGGTCAGCAGCAAGATGTAGCACCGGGTGCCGACGCTGCCCACGCCGACCACCTTGCGCGCGACGTGGACGTAGCCGAACTCCTCCAGCGGGTGACCCTGGTGGCCCAGCGTCCGCCGGTAGGACGCGAGCAGCTTCTTGATCAGCGGCGCCGGGTCCTCCCACCCGCTCCCCGGCACGATCAGGTCCTCGATCGGGGTGATCAGCGGCGGGTCGGCCACGATCCGCAGCTCACCGCCCACCTCGGCCGCCCGCTTGGCCAGCACCCGGGCGCTGTCGTTGGCGTAGGCCTGGGCCACGTGCTTTTCCGCCCGCCGCGCGGACGTCTTGTCCAGCCGCCTGACGCGGACCTGCTGCCGGACCAGGTCCAGCAGCACCCCGGCTTCCAGCTGGTCATACCACGCGCCCAGCGTCGGCATGTCAGCGGCCCGGCGCATCCGCTCCCGGTACTCCCGCACCCCGGCGGCGACAATCGCGTGCCTGTTACCGGGGGAGAAACCGCGGAACCGGCCCATGACCTCGAAGCTGGCCGCCATCCGCTTGACGTCCCACTCCCACGGGCCGGGCAGGGTCTCATCGAAATCGTTGATGTCGAAGATCAGCTGCCGCTCCGGCGTGCCGAACACGCCGAAGTTCGACAGGTGCGCATCCCCGCACAGCTGCACCGTGATCCCCGACACCGGGCTGGCGGCCAGGTCAGCCGCCATGATCGCCGCCGCCCCCCGGTAAAAGGTGAACGGCGAGACCAGCATCCGCCCGTACCGGATCGGCACCAGCTCCGGCACCCGGGTCGCCGCCTGCTCCTCCAGCAACGCGACCGGATCCGGGCGGCCTGGCGCCGGCTCCCACCGGCCATGTCCCGACCGCGGCGCCGCGCGGCGGGCAGCCCGCCCCCGGGCCACGCGCTCCTCTGCCGTCAGGTGCGACCGCCGCCACGACGACGCGAACGGCACACCCCGCGCGCCATCAGCTGCGGCCAGCCTGCCTCCCGCAGGCCGTACGGTCGTCGCCATGCTCCCCCGCCCTAATCTGCCGCCGGGCGTTTGCCGCGCGTCCATCGGCAGTTCCCGTTCCTGTAACCCTCATCCGCCCCAAGGGTATAAGCCCGCACACCGGCACGACAGGCTGACCCCCTGCCGCCCCTGTCCATCCCGCTGGGAGACAGCGCTGAGTTACCTGATCGCCCAGGCCAGCAGCATGCACGAGCAGGCAGCGCAGTAAGCACGTCAGCAGGACTGGGGTTCGACGGCTGCGGTTCCCCCACCGAGCCCTGACACCGAGCGCGCCGCACGGGAGTCGGCAGAGGCCCAACCTAATGCGACGACGCCCCGGCTCGTCACGGCTGACATCGTAAGGCAGGGGTGCGTGAACTTGCCGGCCGCCCGGCCGAGCAGCTCGGCGCGGTGCGCTTCGAATGTCTCCAGGCACTGAGCGCACTGGGCTCTGGCAGGCCAGGCCGCCCAGATGCCTGCCGTCTTGTCAGGAGACTCCGCTGCCCGCGCGGGCGGGGACCGGCGTGCCAGCTAGGCCGTTACCTCGTCAGTTAACCCGCTGGATCAGCTGACCCGCGCTGCCGTTGAAGGTGGCGTCCCCGGGATAGCTCGCCTGGATGACGGATGAGCCCGACGACAAAGAGGCGGTGAATGACGCGACGGCCACGTTCGGTCCATCGGCCTTGAGGACCAGGGAATGCGCGGCCAGGGCGCCGGCGGTGACCGTGACCTCGCCGCTCGGCGGATTATAAACAGCTTCGCTGATGCTGCCCCTGACAGTCACCGTGAACGTCACGAGCTGGCCGGCCGCTGACGGATCCGCCGAGCTGGTCACCGTCGTGGTCGTGTCCGCCTTGCCCACCCGGACAGTCGTCGTGCCCGAGCAGCCGCTGACAAACGCATCACCGCCGTAGACAACGGTGATGGTGTCCGCGCCGACCGGCAGCGGGCTGCTGGGATCCGTGCCAAGCACCGCCGTCCCGTCCGCCAGCGGCCTGGTCCCGAGCCTGGCCGTGCCAAGCAGGAACGTCACCGTCCCCGTCGGCTCATATTGCGGGTACAGGGTACTGCTGACCTGGGCCAGCAGGGTGGTGTCCTGCCCGTACGCTATTGCCTGCGGCATCGCAGACAGCTTGCAGGTCGTAGGAACCGTCCTGGCTTGCGGGGACGCCGACGCCGGACCTGCGAGCACGGCCAGCAGCCCGCCCGTCGTGATGGCCAGCGCGGACACCAGCCGGATCACGCGTCCGGCAC
>JASIGD010000448.1 GCA_030045295.1 Streptosporangiaceae bacterium | reverse complement strand
GAAGACCCCTCCCATCGGGGCGAACGCACCGCACGGGTCCAGTGCCACCTCCGACCAGCCCGCGCCCCTGTCCCCATTCCCCGTCACTCGCCGGTAGCCGCGGGCCAGCTCCCGCGCGTCGAAGTCGTCGGTCTCGAATCCGGTGCGGGTCATGCCGAGGGGGCGGAGCAGGCGGCTGCGGATGTAATCGGGGTAGGCAACGCCGGTGACGGCGGTGATGACCCGGCCGAGGATCGCGTAGCCGAGGTTGGAGTACTCGAACCGGGTGCCCGGTGCCCAGTTGAACCGCACACCGCCGGACAGGAACTCGGCGAACTCTTTGAGCGGCAATCCCTGCTGCCGGTCGCCCCACGGGTCGTCGGTGGGGAAACCCGCGGTCATGGTCAGCAGGTGACGGAGTGACACGCGCGGCGAGTCCGGGCTGACCGGCGGCCAGTCGCGCAGTTCGCGGGCATACGTATCGGCCGGGTCGTCGAGCTGCAAAGCGCCGTCGTCGCGCAGCGCGAGTATCGCCGATGCGGTGAAGCTCTTCGTCATCGAGGCGATGCGGAAGACGGTATCGGCGTCCGGCGGCGGCCCGCCGAGATACCGCTCGCCGAGCCCGGCCGCGTGCACGAGCTCGGAGCCGATGACGATCCCGTAGGCCAGTCCAAGCTGTCCGCCGCGCTGTTGGTAGCTCGCGGCCAGAGCGTCCACGTCGGCGAAGTCAACCATCGTCCCAGTCTCCCAGAATCGTTCGGTCGTTCCGCCCGCGCCAGTGACGTGCGATCATTTAACCGTCCGGGT
Source organism: Streptosporangiaceae bacterium (assembly GCA_030045295.1). The sequence goes on along the minus strand of JASIGD010000448.1, from coordinate 5,204 downwards.
ACGCCGTTCCGGCGACACGAGACACGGAGGTCGATACAGATGTCACAGCACGCTGACGTATACATGGCCGCGACAGGGCAGCGGACCACTTCGGAGCCACTTTACGGCGGGTCCGGCACCGGGCGCCGGGTCACCGTCCGCGATATCGCCGCCGCCAAGGCTCGCGGCGAGAAGTGGCCCATGCTCACCGCGTACGACGCGCTCACCGCCGGGATCTTCGACCGCGCTGGCATTCCCGTGCTGCTGGTCGGCGACTCCGCCGCGATGGTGGTGTACGGTCACGACACCACGATCCCGGTCACCGTGGATGAGCTGGTCCCGCTCACCGCCGCCGTGGTGCGCGGGACCAGCCGGGCCCTGGTCGTAGCCGACCTGCCGTTCGGCTCGTACCAGGCCTCCGGTGGAGCGGCACTGGACGCCGCGACGCGCTTCCTGAAGGAGGCCGGCGCGCAGGCCGTCAAGCTCGAAGGCGGCCAGCGGGTCGCGCACCAAGTCGAGGAGCTGGTCTCGGCCGGCATCCCGGTGATGGCTCACCTTGGCCTCACCCCGCAGTCGGTCAACGCCTTCGGCGGTTACCGGGTCCAGGGTCGCGGTGAGGACGGCGAGCGCTTGCTGCACGATGCCAAGGTGCTGCAGGCCGCCGGTGCGTTCTCCGTGGTGCTCGAGTGCGTGCCCGCGTCGCTGGCCGCGCGGGTGACCGAGGCGCTGACCATCCCCACCATCGGCATCGGGGCCGGCCCGGCCTGCGACGCCCAGGTGCTGGTCTGGCAGGACATGGCCGGCCTGTCCCCGCGCACGGCCAAATTCGTCAAGAGGTACGCGGACGTGGCCGGCGTGCTCAGCCAGGCGGCCACCGCCTTCGCCGCCGACGTCACCAGCGGTGCCTTCCCCGACGAGGCGCATTCCTACCGCTGAGGCCACTCAGGTCCCGGGCTGGCGCGGTCTCGATCCGTCACCCTCTCACGGGTATGGCACAGTTGCGGAAGCACCCGGGCGAGGAGAAAGGGCAGGCGATGGAGCCGATGCCGGAGGACTGGGACAGGGCCGTCGCGGTGGTGGCGCACCCCGACGATCTGGAGTACGGCGTGGCCGCCGCCATTGCCCGCTGGACCGGGCAGGGGAAGCAGGTGAGCTACTTGCTCGCCACCAAGGGCGAGGCTGGCATCGCGGGCATGCCTCCGGACCAGGTCGGCCCGCTCCGGATGGAGGAGGAAAAGCGCAGCGCGCAGGTGGTGGGCGTGAGCACGGTGACGTTCCTCGAGCATCCCGACGGGCTGGTGGAATACGGGGTGCCGCTGCGGCGCGATCTGGCCACCGTGTTCCGCAGGCTGGATCCCCAGGTAGTGATCACCGCGAGCTTCGACCTCACCTGGGGCGACGAGGGCCCGGTCAACCACGCCGACCACCGGGCCGTCGGCCTGGCCGTGCTGGACGCCTGCCGGGACGCCGCGAACGGGTGGGTGTTCCCCGAGGCCGGGCCGCCGTGCACCGGCATCCGCGACGCCTACGTAGCCACGGTCGCCAGCCCGACCCACTTCGTGGACGTCACGGCCACCATCGACGCGGGCATCGCGTCGCTGCGTGAGCACCAGGCTTATATCGAGGGCCTCGGCCGCGAATTCGACCCCGACGAGTTCCTGCGGAATCTCGCAGGTTACGTCGGCCTGGGCGCCGGGTGCGAGTACGCCGTCGCCTTCCACCGCTACCCGATGGGCTGACTCGCGAGGTCACCTAAGATGGAAAAGGCCCCCTCCACGTATGAGGTGGAGGGGGCCTCATCCGGCCTCGCCGTACCGGGCCGGCCAGTTTCCTGGCTTCTCCGGCACCGCGCGCCGTCCGCCAGGGCCAGGCACTCGCGTTAGGCGCCGGTTTCCCGGTTTCTCTCGCGTCCCGGGTTGCCCCTGGGCAGTACCCGCTTCCGACGGTGAATGTATTTCTACTGCTTCGGCGAGCGCAGCGCAAGGCCCTTTTGCCAATTATTTTTTGTTATTCTGATATCCACAAATGTATCCACAGATTAACGGCCGTTATCCGCATATTGCGATAGTTCTCCACGGGCTTATTCACAGACCGTCCACAGGTCATGAATAGCATTTCTTCGCGCCCGCCGGCCAGCTCCGCCCGGAACTCGGGCCGGGCCTACATCCGACCGCGCTGCCAGTTCGGCTTGCGCTTGTCCAGGAACGCGCGCATCCCTTCTCGCGCGTCGGGCAGCTGGCTGGTGGCCGCCATGACCTCGATGGCGTAGGCATACGCCTTGGGCTGGTCCAGGTCGATCTGCGCGTACAGGGCCTGCTTGCCGATGCTCTTGCTCTCGGCTGACCCGCGCGTGACCCGGTCCAGGAGATCCTGGACCGCGGTGTCGAGCTGCGCCGCGGGCACCACCCGGTTGACCAGCCCCCAGTCCAGCGCGGTAGGCGCGTCGATGACGTCGCCCGACAGGGCCATCTCCGCGGCCCGTTTACGGCCGACGTTCCTGGCGATGGCCACCATCGGGGTGTGGCAGAACCAGCCGCCCTTGCCGCCGGGCGCGGCGAAGCCGGCGTCTTCGCTGGCCACGGCCAGATCCGCGCTGGCCACCAGCTGGCATCCGGCCGCCGTGGCCAGCCCGTGCACGCGCGCCACCACCGGCTGGGGCACCTGCTGGATCAGCGTCATCAGTTCCGTGCAGGTCATCAGCAGCGAGCGGACCTGCGTCAGATCGGCATCAACGACGTCGGCGAAATCATGTCCGGCGCTGAATACCGGGCCGTTGCCGGCCAGCACGATGCCGAGCGCGTCACTGTTCCCGACGTCGCCGAACGCGGTGATCAGCTCGCGCATATGGTCCAGCGACAGCGCGTTGCGGCGCTGCGGACGGTTCATCGTAATGGTGGCGTACGCGCCCGAGCGCTCAACCAGGATGTGTTCGAAGCCCATGCCATCTCCCTTCCCGCAGCCTACGCCGCGGACGCGCGTTCGGTGCGGCGCGGTCCACCGACCAGGTTCGCGGTGCGGCCGGGTCAGGCGACCGCATCGGCGAGCAGGCTGACCTGGTCGAGCCGGGACGCGGTGGGCATGAAGATGACCTCGTCGCAGCCGCTGGCGTCGAACGCGGCGACGTAGGACCTGACCATGTCGACGCTGATCGCGGCGCCCGCCGCGATCTGGCGGGCGAAGTCACCGAGCCAGGCGTAGTAGTGCAGGAGGTCGCGGTCCGCCTGAGCGCGGGCGTCGGATCCCAGGGCGAAATAGGCGAGCGTAAGCTTGCGCGGCCTGCCTGACCGGCCCTCGTCCTGCCAGGCCTTATCTACCGCCGCCGCAGCCTGGGCGAACATGTCCGGCGTGCCGCCGCCCATGATCCAGCCGTCGGCAAAACGAGCGGCCCGCCGGAAGCTGGCCTCGGTCGCGCCGCCGAGGATGAGCTCGGGTCCGCCGGGCCGGGCGGGTTCGGGCCCGATCCCGCCGGCGGTGCCGAACTCCTCGCCGGACCAGACCCGCTTCATCGTGGCCAGCTGCTCCTCCAGGTGGCGTCCCCGGCCCCGCATCGGCACGCCGCTGGCGGCGTAGTCGTCCTCCCGCCCGCCCAGGCCCAGGCCCAGCACCAGGCGCCCGCCGGAGAGCCGGTCCAGTGAGGCCGCCTGCTTGGCGAGTAGCGCGGAGTTTGCGTACAGCGGCGCCAGCAGCACGCCGGTCGTCAGCCGGATCCGGCTGGTAACCGCGGCGGCGGCGCTGAGGGCGATCAGCTCCTCGTACCCCGGGTAGACCAGCCGACCGAGCGTGCCCAGGGTACTGAACCCCGCCTCCTCGGCGGCCCGGGCCCAGTCGATAAGGGTCTGGCCATCGGTGTCGGGGATCGTGCTGGGCAGGCCGATTCCTATATCCACGCCATACCTCCGCTGGCTTCATCGTCGCACGAAACGGTCAGCTCTCATCTCATCCAAGCACGCTGATCGTTTCCTGCCACGGCAGGGGCCGAGCCGCCGCGATCAGGACCGGGCCGGTAACGGCGGTCGCCGGTTCGGGCCAGGCGACGGGCTAACCTCGCGCGAGCAGGGCAATGCCCACGATCAGCGCGACGGCGGCGGCCGCGGCGGTCACCCGGCGCCCGTACTGCCATACCCGCGGCTCGGCGCGCAGGCCGAGGATGAACTGCCTGCACAAGGTGTAGGCGGCCAGTCCGACGATGGCCACCGGACCCGACCGCGACAGGCCCAGGGCCAAGACCACGGCCAGCACCACTACACCGCTGACCAGCGCGGCTAGCGCCTCCAGCAGCTGCGCCGGTTCCCGCCGGCAGCCGAGCCGACGGTCAGATGACCAGATTCCCCGGCGGGACGCGGTCGGCCGCCCGGTACAGCAGCCGGCCCAGAAGCACCCGAGCCGGCCGATGGCCATGCCGATCAGCAAGGCCGGCGCGGCCGCAGCCAGGAAGGCCCCGGCCGGGATGCCCGGACCTACTACCGCCGCCACGGCGACGACCACCGCCGCGCCGGCCACGAAGCCCTGGATGCACCAGCCGTCGAACTTCCGGCCGCGGTGCACCGCGATGTACCAGGCCTTCCCGCCGATCACGCCCGCCACTATCGCGATCGCCGAGAACAGCATGGGCCTGAACAAGGCGTAATGGCCATGGGACAGCAGCAGTGCCTCCAAGCCCAGCCCGACTATAACGCCGAGAGATACCAGGCTCGCGTAGGCGAACCTGACTATTCCGGGCACCTTGCTGCGCAGCAGCGAAGCGGTGTGGGCCGACGTCTCGGGGACAGCCGGGATCACCACCCGCCGCGGCCACGGCGCCCGGGAGGCAGCCGCCGGATCGCTGCCCGCCGGCGGGTAGGACCGGTAAGGAGGGCGGCTGGTCCGTGCCACCGGCCGCGCGGTCACCGACCACTGGCCCCGGTTGACGCCGCGAACCTCGGCGGTGATCGCCACCGGCCCGCTTCCCGGGACGATCCCTTCGACGGTTTCCTCCTGGGTGAAGGTGTCGCCCGGCTGCGGTTTCCCGGTCACCTCGCCCCGCCGGCCGGAGAAGCGGATCGTGGCACTGAAGGGGTCGCCCTGCTCGCCGGGGTCGAGCCAGTAGGTCAGGGCCAGCAGCTCCTCGGTCGCTCTCGCGGCCCATCCGGGCAGGTCGTCTGCTGTTCCGGCGGACGAGGTCGCGGCCCCCGCGCCCGCCGGCGCCTCCGCGGCCGCCTTGTCCCGCGGCCGGGCCGGCCCGCCCA
>JASIGD010000447.1 GCA_030045295.1 Streptosporangiaceae bacterium | reverse complement strand
GCCGAGCCGAAGACCGAGACCGCGGGCCCGAGCTCGGCCAGCAGGCCGAAGCCCTCGACGAACTCGGCCTGGATCCGCAGCACCCGCCAGGGGTCGGTGTGCACCCAGTCGGTGGGACCGCGCCGGTCCAGCAGCCGCTGGTCGGTCGTGGTCGCCGGTATCTGCTTGCCGCGCAGCGTGACGGGTCCCTGGCGACGGACCCGCCGGTGCGGCTCTGAGTTCACGCTCATCGCGTACTAACAGTAGTCATTGTGCTGACCTGGGTCGTCCGGCCTTACGCCCGCGTCCCCCGGGGCCAGCGCTACACGTCGACGCCGTGGTCGCGGAGGATCGCGTTGAGGGCGGCCTTGTCGTGCCGGCTGCCCGGCGGCAGCCGCTTGAGCACCAGCACGCACGGCATGCCGAACGTGCCGCCGGGGAAAACCCTCGGGCGGGTCCCGTTCACGCATACGGACCAGGGCGGCGCCTCTCCGCGCGGTAGCTCCGCTCCGGTCTCCACGTCGATGACGTGCGTCGTGCGGCTCAGGTTGGTGCCGGAACCGAGCACCGCGCCGGCGCGGACCCGCGCGCCCTCCACCACCATGGAACGCGATCCGATCATCGCTTCGTCCTCGACCACGACGGGTACCGCGTTCGGCGGCTCGAGCACGCCGCCGATCCCGGCGCCGCCCGACAGGTGGACGTTCTTGCCGACCTGGGCGCCGGAGCCGACCGTGGCCCAGGTATCCACCATCGTGCCCTCGTCGACGTAGGCGCCGATGTTGACGAACGACGGCATCAGCACCGCGCCCGGCGCGACGTAGGCGCCCCAGCGGACGATCGCCCCCGGCAGCACGCGCACGCCGTCCAGCCGCGTGGTCAGCGGTACCCGGTCGTGGTAGCGGAAGTCGCCCACCTCGGACCTGGCCATGGGCAGCACCCGGAACGCCAGCAGGATCGCCCGTTTGGCCCGCTCGTCGACGACGACCTCGTCGGTCACCGGGTCGACGAACGCCACCCTGGCCTGGCCCGCGTCGATCGTGTCGACCGCGCCGACGACGGCCGCGCGCGCCTGCTCGTCCGCGGGGGACAGCTCGGCGCGCCGTTCCCACAGCTCGTCGATGACCTCCGGGAGGGTGGATGACACGGACACTGGATTGCTCATGTTGCGCGAGCTTAGCGGCCGCTGCGGGGCGACACACGGGACCGGCGCGGGAATCTGGATAACCCGGACACTGCATCAAGTACCGTCTGATGGTGTGCCGCCCACCACCCGCCGGCTGCGGGCCGTAGCCCTCGCCGGCAGCGCGCTCGTGCTGGCGGTGGCCGGTTACCTGGCCTTCAACGGCTTCCGCAGCCCCGCCCCCGCGCCGCCCCCGCCGGGGTGCCAGGCGGGCACGGGCGTGTCCGCCATCTCGCTCGGCACCGGGCAGGCGGCCGTCGCCGCCACCATCGCGGGCGTGGCGGCCCGGCACAGGCTGCCCAGGCAGGCGGTCATCATCGCCTACGCCGCCGCCCTGCAGGAATCGCAGCTGGAGAACCTGGACTACGGCGACCGCGACTCCGTCGGCGTCTTCCAGCAGCGCCCCTCGCAAGGCTGGGGCCCGGCGGCCGACCTCGAAGACCCGGTCTACGCGACGACGAAGTTCTTCGACGCGCTGATCCGCGTGCCGGGGTACGCCCGGATGCCCGTCGACCAGGCCGCGCAAGCCGTCCAGCGCAGCGCGGACGGATCCGCCTACGAGCAGTGGGTGGAGGTCGCCACGCTGCTCAGCGGGTATTTCACCGGCCAGCCCCCGCACGGCGTGTCATGCTGGTTCGCGCCCGGCGGGCGGGCGAACCTGACCGCCGCGGTACGCGAGCTGAGGCAGACGTTCGGGCCGCAAGGAGGGGTCCTGGCCAGTATCACCACCGGTCGTTCGGGCCAAAAAGAAAACGGGAGCGTCGCGGTCGTGCGCGCCCGGCGGGACGCGGCCTGGACGGTGGCCAGCTGGCTGGTGGCGTACGCGCAGGATTACGGGATCAGCCAAGTGCGCTATGCCGGTTACGAGTGGAACGCCGCAGATGGCAGTATGGGCTGGCAGCCCGACAGTGGGGCCGGCGGCGCGGCGCGCGAGAGTATTGTCGCGGGCTGAATTGCCTGGCCGAAGCGGCAGCAGCCGCAGAGCCGCCATACTGTGGTAGCAGAGATCGGAATCACGAAGGAGCTCACCCGTGACCTACATCATCGCGCAGCCCTGCGTTGATGTGCTTGACAGAGCATGCATCGAGGAATGCCCGGTTGACTGCATCTACGAGGGCGAGCGCATGCTTTACATCCACCCCGACGAATGCGTGGACTGCGGCGCGTGCGAGCCCGTGTGCCCGGTCGAGGCGATCTACTACGAAGACGACGTGCCCGACCAGTGGAAGGACTACTACAAGGTCAACGTCGACTTCTTCGAAGACCTGGGGTCCCCCGGCGGGGCGTCCAAGACCGGCAAGATCGGCAAGGACCATCCGCTGGTGGCGGCGCTGCCGCCGCAAGCGGAGGAATGACCCTCGCCGCCCGGTTGCCCGCGTTCACCTGGGACCGCATCGCGCCGCTGGGCGAGAAGGCCGGGCTCCATCCGGACGGCCCGGTAAACCTGTCCGTGGGCACGCCCGTGGACCCGGTGCCCGAGGTGATCCGCGACGCGCTGGCCGAGGCCGCGAACGCGCCCGGGTACCCCTTGACCAGGGGGACGGCTCGGCTCCGGGCCGCGGCCGCCGGGTGGCTGGAGCGGGCGCACGGGGTGGCGGTGTCCCCCGACGACGTGCTGCCGGCCATCGGCAGCAAGGAATTCATCGCCTGGCTCCCGGTCATGCTCGGGCTCGGCCCGGGGGACGTGGTGGTCCACCCGGCGCTGGCCTACCCGACCTACGACACCGGCGCGCGGCTGGCCGGGGCCGCTGCTGTCGCCTCCGACGGCCTGCTGTCGGCCGGGCCGGCGCGGGTGCGGCTCGTGTGGGTGAACTCGCCGTCGAACCCGACCGGGCGGGTGCTGCCGGCCGAGCACCTGCGCAAGGTGGTGGAGTGGGCCCGCGAACGCGGCGCGGTGGTGGCGTCCGACGAGTGCTACATCGGGCTGGGCTGGGATGCCTCGCCCGTCTCGGTGCTGCACCCGGACGTGTGCGGCGGGTCGCACGACGGCTTGCTGGCCGTGCACTCGCTGTCCAAGCGGTCCAACCTGGCCGGGTACCGGGCCGGGTTCGTGACCGGCGACCCGGCGCTGGTAGCCGAACTGCTGGCGCTCAGAAGGCAAGCCGGGATGATGGTGCCGGGCCCGGTGCAGGC
>JASIGD010000446.1 GCA_030045295.1 Streptosporangiaceae bacterium | reverse complement strand
GCCCGCAGCGCCACAGGGTCGCCGGTACGCAGCGCGATGTCGCCGAGAACGTAGGTGGCGATGTGGTTGAGGTAGCCGAAGTTCCCGTCTCCGATCTCGTCGGACATGTCCAGGATCGCCTCGGCTTCGGCGCGGGCGTCGGCCAGCTGCCCGACGGACAAGCGCGCCCGGCACCGCAGCATCGACCAGAGCCGGATGTTCTTTGACACGTTCTCGGCCTCGCGGGTGCCGGTCTCGATGATCGAGTGCGCCTCGTCCAGCCGCAGCTCCGCGATCAGCAGCAGCGACTTCCAGGTCTGCGGTAGCCACAACCGCAGGTCGTCCCCCTCGTGCTCGCGCGCGACCGCCTCGGCCGCCAGGCTGATGGCGCCCTCCCAGTCGCCCTGGGCGAAGGCGAGCAGGGCCCTCGGCACGTAGGTGACGATCTCGGCGGCGGGATCGCCGATGGCAGCCGCCTCCGCGATCGCGTCCGCGACGGGCGCGGCGGCCGCGCACGCGTCGCCGCTGATATCCAGGCCGCAGGCCATCAGGGACAGCAATTGCACACGCAGTCCCGGCGGGACGCCCGGCAGCCGCAGAGCCGCCTCGCACTGCTCGGCGACCATCGCCGGAGCGTACTGGGTCATCAGCATGCCGATGCTGAGCCGCGCCTGTGCCTCGGCCGCCGGGTCGGCGAAGTCGCCCGCGGAGGACGTCATCAGCTTCGCCGCCTCAGCGGCCCGGCCGGCCTGCACGAGCAGGTCGATGGCCTGGGCGACGGCCTCACCGCGGTCGGGGTCGCCGCGCCGGGTGAGGTCAAGCGCGCGCCGGGACAGCGGCACCGCCACCGCCGGCGACACCTGACCGATCTGCGCCGCCGCCCGTCGCAGCAGGCCGGCCGAGGCCACATCGCCGGGCTCGGCGACATCCATGACCAACTGCGCCACGTCGGCGGCCGAGGACCCGTGCCGCAGCATCACCTCGATGGCGGTACGCCGCACGCTGCGCCGGACGGCGCCGGGCAGGCTAGCGTCAACGGCCTCCCGCACCAGGTCATGCCGGAACCTCAGCTTATCCCCGTCCTCGGCAAGCAGACCTGCCGCGATCGCCTCCCGGATCTCACCGCGCAGCTCAAGCGCCGGCCTGCCGAGCAGGCCAGCCAGCTCGTCCAAAGAGAAGCTGCGCCCCAGCAATGAAGCCATCTCCACGGCGTCCCTAGCAGGCCCGGCCAGCCGCGCCAGCTGGCCGGCGACGGTGCCGACGAACCGGCGCGGCAAGGTGGCTTCGGCTGCCAGCACCGCGGTGCCGCCGACGACCCGCACAAGGTGCTCATCGCGCAGCCCGCTCAGCAGCTCGGTCAACAGGAACGGCTGGCCGTCGGCCCGAGTGAGTACCCGCCGCAGCGCCTCATCCGGCTCGCCGCCCAGCACGTCGTGTGCGACCTCCGCGACCGCAGCCTCATCAAGGGGGCCCAGCCGGACCTCGGCCGCGCCCGCCGTTTTCAGCCGGCTGATCGCTTCCCCCGCCGCCTCCGGCAGCTCGCCATCGCGCAGCGCAACCAGCCAGCCGATCCGGTGCGTGGCTAGCCGCCTGGACAGCGTGGCCACGGCACCGGCGGTGGCGGCGTCCGCCCACTGCAGGTCGTCAATGACGATCAGCAACGGCGAGCGGTGCGCGGCTGTCTCAAGGGATTCCTGCAGCTCGCGCAGCAGCCACAGGCGCTGGTCAGGAGACCGGCTAAGGTCGTGCAGCCTGGCAGGATCAACGGGAGGGTCTTCGGCGGAAACGAGGGCGTCCAGGACCGCGCCGAGCGGCACTGCCCGCGCCGCGGGATCCCCGCCACCGCAGAACACTCGTACGCCCTTCCCCGGGGCGAGGCTGGCGGCCTCTGATAGCAACGTGGTCTTCCCCGCGCCCGCAGATCCGGTAACGAGCACGACGCTGCCACGCCCGGCGCCGAGCGCGTTCAGCTGCCCGCGCAGCACGTCAACCTGGGGCTCCCGGCCGCGCAATCTGGGAACCACCGGGCCATCGTAATCGAATTCAGACTGCTCAGCCGTCGGCGGCGGTCAACAAAAAGGCCAGCGGGACCATCAACATCGTTACCCTGTATACCCGCCGCCACGACCACGTCGCAGAAGCCACCTGATGACAGGTACCCCGCCCCGCACCAGCAGTGCACCTCCAAGCCGGAGGCCTGAATCAGATCCGGCGTTCCGCGCGAGCTCGGCGCCCGCCGGCCCCACTGAGACAATCACGCTCCGTGATAGCCGCCGCGGAAACGACGTCTGGCGCCGACGGCTGCCCAGCACGCCGCCGCCGGCCCACGATTGTGTGGCTTGTGATAATCGGTTGCTGTGACGTTCCCGAAGATCGAGCTACATGTCCACCTGGAAGGCACCGTCCGGGCCGGGACGCTCCTGCAGATCGCCCGGCGCAACGGCGTGCCGCTGCCCGCCGACTCGGTGGAAGGGCTCGCCGCGCTTTATGAGTTCCGGGACTTCGCCCATTTCCTGGACGTGTGGCTGCTCACCACCGGCGCGCTGCGCGCCGGGCGGGACTTCCGGCAGGTAGTGGTGGATTACGCGGCCGAGGCGGCCAGCCACGGCGCGGTCTACCTAGAGGGCATCTTCACCCCGGCCGAGCCGGCCGGCCGCGGGGCCGACTGGGACGAGGTGTTCACCGGCTACTGCGACGGCGCCCAGCAAGCCGCCGAGCAGCACGGCGTGCGGGTCCGGCTGACTCCCGACATCCCGCGGGGATACCCGCTGGAGACGGCGGAGCTGACCGCGCGCTACGCGGTCGCCTACCGCGACCGCGGCGTCGTGGGCCTGGGCCTGGGCGGTCCGGAAGCGGAGTATCCGCCGGAGCCGTACGCGCGGGCGTTCGCGATCGCTAGGGATGGCGGCCTGGGATCGGTGCCGCATGCGGGCGAGGCGGCGGGCCCGGCATCGATCCGCGGCGCGCTGGATGGCCTCGGCGCGGACCGGATCCGGCATGGGATCCGGGCAGCCGACGATCCCGGCCTGTTGGCCGAGCTGGCCGGCCGGGGCGTGGTGCTTGATGTGTGTCCGATCTCGAACCTGCGCACCGGCGTGGTGGCCTCGCTGGCCGAGCATCCGCTGCCGCAGCTGGTCGCGGCGGGCGTGGCATGCTCGGTGTCCACCGACGACCCTGCCATGTTCGGAACCGACCTGACCGCCGACTACGCGGCAGCCAGGCAGCTGGGAGTACCGGCCCGGGACTGCTACCAGGCCGGGCTACGCGGCGCGCTGTGCGACCAGCACACCAGGCAGGAGCTGCGGCAGATCGGCGAGGCATTTGACTGGGCCGGGCTCCCGGCCGGCTAGCCAAAGACGCCAGCCGGGCTTCGCGCAAGTCAGGCCACGCCGGCGTAATCGCCACAGCGCCCCCAATACCTCAGATCCGGCACCCAGGAACCAGCGGAACTCGCGTGTTGTCTCACCCTGCGTCATCGGCCTCTGGTTTGGAAGGGCGCGCACTTCCGGCGTTATACGGCGCGGCTGGGCAGCCGGTTGCTCACCGCCCGGTGCCGCCAGCAGAATGAACGATCTGCCGCCCTGGGCGCCGCTCCGCTGCGCGCGATCAGCAGGCGCGGAGCAGCGTCTGGCTAGGGCGTACGGTGCAGCAGCCGGGCACGCCCGGCCGGTGTCGGATGCGCACGCGAGCACGGTATTTTGCGGCGGCCCCGGGCTGGACGGTCAATGACGACACTGCGGTTTCACGGCGATGGAGATCAGGCCGTGCTCGCTTTCGGGAGGGCCAGGTTGAGGGCCTTGTCCGGGCTGAGCGCCATGCCCTGGGCGTAGGCTCGCTCCAGCTGCTCATCGCCCAGGTGCGCGCGCGCCTGGTCCAGGCTGTCCCGGCGGTCCCGCGCGGTGGGGTTTTGCCACGGATTGCCGGTCCGGTCAAGAAAGGCCTGCGCGGCGCCGTGCAGCGTGGCGGCCCGGTGCCAGTCGCCCGCATCGCTGGCCAGGTGGGCCAGGCCGAGGATGGCGTAGGCCATGTTCCAGTTGTCGCCGTTCCGGCGGCCGGTCCGCAGGGCGGCCTCGAAGGCGGACCGGGCGCCGCCGGGGTCTCCCTCGGCGCGCAGCACGTCACCCAGGTTCGCCTGCGCGGTGGCGTGCTCCCATCCGATCTGCTGCGCGGCTTGTGCGGCGGCGTCCAGGTGAGCCCGGGCGGCAGAGATGTCCCCGGCCTCTAGTGCGATGATGCTGGCGTTGCTGTGCAAGGTGGAGCTGTTGAGATGGTCGCCGGATCGTTCGCTGCAGGCGATCGCCTCGGTGTACAGAAGCAGGACCCGGGCCGGGTCGATGATGTCGATGGCCAGGAGATACCCGAGCATGCTGTGGCCCAGCTGCACGTCGTCGCCGAGCCGCCGGGCCCGGTCGACCGATTCCTGCCCGAACGGGTGCCCTGCCTCCGGCTCGCCGGCGTAGAAATGCGCGGCGCATAGCGCCCCAAGGGCTCTGCAGAGCAGCCGCTCGTCGCCCAGCTGGCGGGCGACCTGGACCGCCAGGTCGGCAAGCTGCAGGGCGGCGGCGAGGTCAATGAAGTAAGCGACGCCCGCGCCGGTGGTCAGTGCCGCGCCGAACAGCGCGGGGTCGGCGCCGGCGTCGGGCCGCCGGAGCACCGGCACGAGCAGCCCGAAGCCCTCCTGCATCCGGGACCGGGCCCACCAGTAGCGGTCCAGCGCGACGCCCAGGCGCAGCACCAGCGTGGTCCCGTCCGGGCGGCCGGCCGCGTACTGGGCGGCGCGGCGCAGGTTGGCCTGGTCGGCGTCCAGCCGGGCCAGCCATTCCCCCTGCTCCGGCCCGGTCAGATACGGCGCTGCCCGCTCGGCGACGGCCAGGAAATGCGCGCAGTGCGCCGACGCGACCGCCGTGGCCTCCTCCTCGCCGGCCCCGGCCAGCCGCTCGGCGGCGAACAGCCGGATCGTCTCCAGCAGCCGGTACCGCAGGATCTCTCCCGCGGGCTCGGCCACCACCAGGCTCTTGTCCACCAGCGACCCGAGCATGCCCGCCACGTCCAGCACGTCCAGGTCACCGGTCCCGCCCACCGCCTCGGCCGCGTCCAGGCCGAAGCTGCCGGCGAACACCGACAGCCGGGCCAGCAGCATTCGCTCCGCGGCGGTCAGCAGCGCATACGACCAGCCGACCGTCGCGGCCAGGGTCTGCTGGCGTTCCACCGCTGTGCGGCTGCCCCCGGTCAGCAGCCGGAACCGCTGGTCCAGTCGGCCGGCCAGCTCACTGAGCGACATCGACCGCAGCCGGGCTGCGGCCAGCTCGATCGCCAGCGGCATCCCGTCCAGCCGACGGCACACCGACACCACCAGGTGCCCGGCCCGCTCATCCACGGCCACGGCGACGCCGTTGGCCCGGGCCCGCTCTGCGAACAACGCCACCGCGTCGGAGGACCCCGGTGCCGGGGCCCCGGAGTCGTCAGGGCCGGGCAGCGACAGCGACGGCACCCGGTAGATGGTCTCCCCGCCGACGCCCAGCGGCTCTCGGCTGGTGGCCAGCAGATGCACCCGCGGGCACCGCCGAACGATCGCCTCCGCCGTCTTCGCGCACCCGCCGATCAGGTGCTCGCAGTTGTCCAGCACGATCAGCACATCCTGCAGCGCCAGCGCATCCAGCAGCGCCTCCAGCGCGGGCCGGCCCGGATTGAGGGTCAGCCGCAGCGCCTGCGCGATGGCCAGCGGCACCGCATCCTCGTCGGTGACCGCGGCCAGCTCCACCAGCCATACCCCATCCCCCGACCCGTCCAGCAGCTCCGCGGCCACCTGCAGCCCCAGCCGGGTCTTCCCGCACCCCCCGGCCCCGGTCAGCGTGACCAGCCGACAGGACCCGGCCAGCGCCCGGACCTCCGAGATCTCCCGGCCCCGGCCGATGAACCCCGACAGTTCGGCGGGCAGGTTGTTCGGCAGCGCCGGGTTGCCCAGCGACCGCAACGGCGGGAACCCCGCCTGCAGGCCCGCCGCGGTCAGCTGGAAGATCCGTTCCGGGCGGCCCAGGTCCTTCAGCCGGTGGGTACCCAGGTCGGCTAGCGCCGCGCCTTCCGGCAGCCCGTCCCGGACCAGCGCGGCCGCCGCCTCCGACACCAGCACCTGCCCGCCGTAACCGGCCGCGGCGACCCGGGCGGCCCGGTGCACCTCCAGCCCCACCAGCCCGGTCGCCGTCCGCGCCGCCTCCCCGCAGTGGATGCCCATCCGCACCCGCACCCGCTCCCCGCCCGGCCAGGCACGGTCCTGGATGGCCTGCTGCATCTGCAGCACCGCCGCCACGCACGCCCGCGGCGAGGAGAACACGGCGAAGAACGCATCCCCCTGCGTGTCGACCTCCCGGCCATCATGCGCGGCCAGCGCCGACCGGACCAGCGCATGATGCTCCGCCAGCACCCGGGCGTAATCGTCGTCGCCCAGCCGCCCGAGCAGCGCCGTCGAGCCCTCAATGTCGGTAAACAAGAATGTGAGGGTCTCCACGCTCACAGCGTAGAAGGCCAGCCCCGGCGGCGGCACTGCCAGCAGGCACGCCAGCACGCCAGACCCGCCCACCGGGATGGCTCGGCTGCTGACCAGGCTCGCCCGGCCACGCGCACCGCGGGCACCCATCGTTAACGCTCCGCGATAACAGAATGGGGAATCCGGGACGGGCCGGCTGCCAAGCGCCCTAGATCGGATCGCCGCGCCAGACTCGGCGCTCGGTTCGCTAAGCCTCTGGAGCAAGAGTCGCGCAGCGTGACGATTGCTGATCTCAGCCATCGCGCGACATCGGCTGGTGAGCCCTGGCCGAGGATCGGCCTGTTGAAACACGGTACCGTCCGGGTCATGGCCACCAAAGCCGAGCGGC
>JASIGD010000445.1 GCA_030045295.1 Streptosporangiaceae bacterium | reverse complement strand
ACCGAGTCCGGAAACGTCAGAATCGGATGCAGCCGCACCCATCCAAAACACAATGGAAACATGAGGATTCCGCACTGAAACGGGACGCGGTGAATTTTTGATAAACCCTTCGGACGAACCCGCTGTACGAGTGATGAACCGGTTACGATCCGACGTCCATGCAATCCGGGGCCATTGGTTCGACGCCGGTGCCGGGTCGGGCCGCGCCTGTCTACTAGCCGTTGCGCTCGCTTCAAGGTCACAATCGGGCGGATATCGCTTCTGCCCAGATAGATCAGCACTAAGGTATTGCGAGGCAGCCTTTGCGAGGGGACCCGAGGGGGGAGCTAGGTGCTACTGAAGTTTAACCTGTACGACCTTTTCGTCCTTTCGTTCGTCCAGCTGCTCGTGTCGACGGTGCTGGTGCTGAGCCCGGCGCGCGAGATCGGGAACCGGTTCCGCTGGACGGGTTCCAGGATCACCGAGGTCCTGGTGGGCAGCGTCGGGGCGGTCGCGATCTCGGCCGCCGCCGTCTTGATCACCCACGAACTGTGGGGGCTGCCGGTCGGTGGCCTGGAGAGCGCCGCCTACCCGCTCGTGGTCGTCTCGGCCGTGGTGATCGCCCTGCAGCCGGACCGTAACATCGTCGGCCACGTCTTCTACGCCTCGTTCGGCTCGGCGTCTTTGGCCTTCATCATCTGGGCGGCCTACATCGCCGTCGTCGCCACCCATTCGATCCTCGAGACCGTAACGGCCTCGTTCGTGCTCGCGCTCGATCTGGCGGCCTTCCTGGTGTGGATGTCCAACATCAACTACCAGAGCGACGTGCTGTGCCGCGCCCGCCGCGGACGCCCGCTGCCCAAGGCCGATTCGGCCTACCAGCCGATGGTCTCGATCCACATCCCGGCCTACAACGAGCCCCCCGAGCTGCTGATCGAGACGATCAAGGCCGCCGAGCGGATGGACTACCCGGACTTCGAGGTAGTCGTCATCGACAACAACACCAAGGACCCGGCGGTGTGGGGCCCGGTGGAGGAATACTGCCGGGACCGGCCGCGGGTCAAGTTCGTCCACGTGGCCCCGTGGCCCGGCTACAAGGCCGGCGCCTGCAACCTGGCGCTACGCCGGTATACCGACCCGCGCGCGGAGATCATCGGCCTGGTCGACGCCGACGACCTGGTCCAGCCGTATTACCTGCGCGAGACCGTCCCGTACTTCTGCGACCCCGCCCTTGGTTTCCTGCAGACCTTCGAGGGCAACCGCGACTTCGAAGGCAGCCCCTACTACACGGCCTGCGTCGACTCGTTCCAGGCCTTCTACCTGTCCGTCATGTCCTCGCGCAACGAGCGCGACACGGTGCCGTTCGTGGGGACGATGGGGCTGTTCCGGCGCAGTGCGCTGACCGCCATCGGCGGGTGGAACGAATGGTGCATCTGCGAGGACACCGAGGCGTCGCTGCGGGTGATCAAGAGCGGCTGGTCCGGCCTGTACATTCCCCGCTGCTTCGGCCGGGGCGTGGTGCCGCCCAGCTGGGCCGGGATGCTCACCCAGCGGCACCGCTGGTGCTTCGGCGCCATGCAGATCCTGCGGCTGCACTGGCGCAGCCTCATGCCGTGGGACCGCTCTCCCGACAACCATATGACCAGCGCGCAGCGCCGCGACTACCTGATGGCGTCGCTGGGGTGGTTCCGGGACCTGCTCATGCTGGCCTTCAGCCTGCTGCTGCTGGTGATCACCGGCCTGCTGGTCACCCATTCCGGCTTCGCCGTCGCGCCTCTGGACGGCTCTCGGTCGCTGCTGCCGCTGTCGCTCATCATCATCGCGTCGATGAGCATGATGTTCACGCAGCATCACTGGACTACCTTGTCGTTCCGCCGGGCGCTGATGTCGCTGGTCATCAGCCTCGCGGTCACCTGGGTCGTCGCGCTGGGCTGTATCGAGGGGGCGGCCCGGCGAGACGGAGTGTTCTTGCGGACCGCCAAGACCAGCGGCCGCCGCACCATCTTCACCGCGTTGCGGCTGACCCGGGTGGAGACGATCCTGGCCGTCGCCCTGTTTATCAGCGTCGGGCTACTGGCAGGCTTGCGGCACCGGCCATGGCTGCTCATGTTCCTCATCTTCGCCCAAGGGATGGTGTATCTCTGCGCGCCGATCGCGTCGGTGTGGAACCTGCGGACCCAGACTGCGGCCGACCAGGCGCACCGGCGCGGATTCGCCGAACGCCGCCTGCGCGCGCAGCGCCGCCGGACCGGCGTCCTGCTGCCGCGGCCTGCCGCCGCGGCCCTGACCGCGCTGGGCATCGGGGCAGTGACCAGCGCCTTCGTGGCCCCGGTCGCGCTGCTGCACACGACGAGCGTGGCGCGGGGGGTCGCGTCCCAGCGGTCGCTGCTGACTTCTGCGAGCGCCGAGGTCTACCTCAAGCTAGGCTCGTCCGGCACGGAAACCGGCCGTACGTACTACCCCATCACCGCGGTGCACTTGTCCGACGTGGCAGCGTCCTCGCCGGGGGGATCGGCGCATACCGGGCTCAGCTTCGGCACGTCCTCGGTGGTGCTGCTCGGCGAGATCCTCCGGGCGGCCGCGGGCGGCGGGCGGATCTCCCACGTCAGCCTGGCCATCCGCACGCCCGGGCCGGACGGCCGGCCGACTACCGAGCTGGTCGACACGTTCGCCACCGCCGCCGTCACCTCCTGGCAGGAACACCTGTCCGGCCATCCTGCGGGCAGCGTCTCGCTCCTGCTTCCCACGGCCAGCGACGTGACGAACACGCCGGGCGCGCTGCAGCACGCCGGCCCGTTCGCCGCCAGCCGGGCACCGGTCACCGCGGCGTCCGTGACGCTCGGCGCCTCCGGCGGGGGACAGCCCTCTTACGCCGTGACGGCCGTCCGCCTCTCCCAGACGGCACCGGATGCCCCGCTCGGCCTCGGCTTCACCACATCGGCGCTGCCGCTGCTGCAAGGGATCGTCCAAGCCGAAGGCACCGGCGCCCGCATCCCGGTGCTGAGCCTTTCCGTTCGCGCCGGGACGGGGGGCCTGATGCTGTCGCACACCTTCTCCGGGCTGAGCGTCAGCACCCTCGCCGAGAACCTCTCCGGGTCGGTCTCGGGCACCGCCACGCTCGTCGGCTCGCGATAGCCGCCCACCGGCCGGGGCTCACCGCAGGCCCTATCCGCAGGCGGCGTCTTGCAGCGTGCTCCCCGCGTCGAGGCAGTAGGCGGAGATCTGCGCGGAAAAGCTCGACGGCCCTGAGTCCATCGGATCGCCGCTCGCCGGGCCGAACTCGACGCCGAAGGACGCCGTGTCGAGCCAATAGTGTGCCTCCAGGTCAGGCCAGCCGTAGTTGTCCCGCAGGAGCAGGCTGGCCGCCGAGAACACGGCGCTCAGGTCGACGCTCACCAGGCCCTGGCTGGCGACGTCGGCTTGGTCGAGGACGAACCAGAGCGTTCCGCCCCACGGCGCCGTCCGTCCGTCCGTGTCGATGTTGCTGGCGTATATGGACCACGCCCCCGTGCCCGGCCGGGTGACGCGGTCGACGGCGAACGGGATGTTGGCCGTGCCGACCTGCATGCTGGCCGGCAGGAGCGCTCGCGCATCGTAATCGGTCCACACCATGATCTCGAGCGTGCCCTCGGACCTGCACGGCTGCTTCGTAGCCGTCTGGTGCAGCCACAAATCGTAGGCGACGTCGTAGGTGACCTGCGAGGTCTGGGCGGAGTAGGTGGTCACGCCGACCAGGTGCGACGGGATCGAATCCAGCTGGACCGGGAGCGGCAGTCGCGGCGAGGGCGGCGGCGAGGTGTCGGCATGGCACTGGTTGATGCCGTACAACACGTTCGGGTAGCCCCGCACCCAGGTGAACGCGCTCGGTGCCAGGCAGGTCGGCTCGGTGCACGGCGCCGTGCGGGCAAAGTCTCCCTTGATGGTCACGGCGCCGCTAGGTTCCACCGCCATGTCGAGCGAGCCTCCGCCCGCGGGACCGCCGAGGTTCCACTCGTCGCCGTTCAGCTGGGCGGAGCCGAGAATCGGGCCTGCTTCTCCGCAGCCTTCGCTCACCGCCGGGCCGAACGGGCACTGAACCGTCCAGCGCCACACCTGACTGCTGGCCCCCGGAGCCGGCAGCAGCGCGACGTCGGCGCGAGGCGGGGTCGAGCCGCACGCCGCCAGCAGCAGCGTGACGGCGAGGCCTGCGATCGCCGCGGCGGCGCGGGACCGCGCCCGTGCCCGCTGCACGGGCCTCACAACGTTCCGAAGGAGGCGTGACCGTTGCGGCCGACGATGGCGATTCCCTCGCCTACGACGGCGGACTTCGAGATGGGCCCGAAGACCCGCGAGTCACAGGCGTCCGAACGGTTGTCGGCCAGCACGAAGTACTGGTCCGGGCCCAGGGTCGTGCCGCGGATCGCTGTGGACCCGACCTGGCCGAAGCGGGGGTCGTACCATCCCGGTTCGCGAAGCGGACGCCCGTCGACGAAGATGGTGTTGCCGACGGACCAGATCACCTGGCCTGGCAGCGCCACGACCCGGAGCACGAGGTCACCGCCGCGGCCTCCGACCACGCCGCAGGGCAGGGACCGCGGCGGACGGATGACGACGATCTCGCCGCTGCGGATGGGTCCCTCGAGCAGGCGCGACTTGAGGACCAGGATGCGGTCGCCCGCCTGGAGGGTGGGCGCCATCGCGTCTCCCGGCACGGCGAAGGGCTGGATGACGAAGGCCTGCAGGAGCACCACCGCCAGCGCCGCTATGCCGAGGAAGACGGCCACCTTGACCACGAGCCGACCGCGGGGGTGCTGAGCGTGGTCCGTTCGCACCGGCGCGGCGGGAGCGTGGTCCGCCGGCTCGGCACCTAGGCCCCGCAGGCGGTAGTCCAACTCTTCCGGCAGCCGAACGGCCGTCGCCCGAGAGTCGGCCTTGCCGCGAGCATGGCGGCCGGATCCAGTGGCGGCGCCGGGCTCCCGGGCGGGCGCCGGGTGATCCGGATAGCCGCCGACCGCGACTCCCGGGGAGTCGCCGTTATCGGCGGGCGGCCGGCTCATCGAAGACCTCCCCGCCTGCGGCCGGCGACCAGGAACTGCCGCATCCCTTCCGCCTCGCCGTCGGCTAGCTTCTCGAAGGCCACGCCGAACTGCGTGCCTGCTGCGGTACTGCGATGCCAGCTGATCCGGCCCGGCACGTCGAGGCAGATCCGGTGGGTGGTCACGTCGGTTTCGAGCAGGAACGGTCCGGCGAGCGCCGCGCTCGGCACGACCAGGGGCGACGCCTCGGGCAGGATGCACCGCACCCCGCCCTCGCTCACGTCCACCAGGCCGGCGTATATGGCGGCGTGCCAAGATCGGATATGTATCCCGCCGTCGATCGGCACCCGGACATGATGCCGACGCTCGGTTGCCGTGCCCCCGCGGCCCCTCGTCACGTCGGTCGCCTGGCTGTGGCCGTTGGCGGCCGGTCCATCGGCGCTCGCGCCCCAGCCTGCTCCCGCTCCGGCGAGCGCACCGACCCGCTCCTTCGCCGGTACCGCGGCGGATGAGGGAGCGGTCTTCGCTCCGAAGCGTCGCGCACGACGGACGCGACGAGCAGGGGTACGCCGCGTCCCGACGAACTCGATGCCCCAGGCTCGCCGCTCGGAAGGCGACAGGTCAGACCAGTTCGCCGGCATGCGCCTGATGTAGGACGGCACGCCTTCGGCTGCCTCGGGGCGGAGTTGCCTGCCCCAGCTCGCCGCCACCGAGGCCGCCTGAGGGAAGTTCACCGGCACGGCGCTCGGGTCGTAGGGCAGGTCGAAGAGGCCTGGGTCGTCGAGCCAGTCGGGGGCGGCGGAGCTGATCGCCTGGGCCACGTCCGGCCACCGCACTCTGGCCAGAAGGTACGGGACGGCTTGATCGGTGAGCACGAGGTACCGCACTTCACCCGGGTCGGGTGTCACTGCCCCCACCCACCAGCCGCCGATATCAGGACAAACGCATGCGAACGCCCGATTCCAGCCGAAATGGCCAATTCCCACCCCCCTTGGCGCAAGGTGCGCCTTTCCCCAGACCCCGGCCAGCGGTGCTCAGATTAGCAACGCCATCTTGGCGCATCAACCCAGTTCATCCCGATTTAACCTTTCGCGACCTTGTCGAAATGCGTCAAAACTAGACCTTTCGAATGCGGGCCAGCTTGACCTTTCGAAGGCGCGGCAGCTTGACCCTTTCAAATGTGCTTAAGCGGAGTGGACAGGACCCGCGTTTCGCGGTCTCATGAACAGATATGGCACCGACCCTGGGTCTGTCCGGCCGACTTCGGCGCCGCCCCGTCCTCTTGGTCGTCGCCCTCGCGCTGGTCGTCGCTCTCGCGCTGGGCGCCGGCTGGCTGCTGGCTGGGGGCACGCCAGACTCCGCCGGGTCGGCGGCCGCGCCGGGTCGGCCGCCCTTCGGGCCGAACGTGTTCATCTTCAGCCCGAGCATGCCGCAGAGCCGCATCGAGGCCACCGTCAACTCGATCGCCAGCCAGCAGGCCGGCAACCAGTTCGGCGATCAGCGCTACGCCCTGCTGTTCGAACCAGGTACCTACGGCTCGGCCGCGGATCCGCTATTCCTCCAAGTCGGCTACTACACCAGCGTGGCCGGCCTCGGGACCTCCCCGGGCGACGTCGTCATCAACGGAGCCGTCGATTCCTTCAACCAGTGCTTCCCGCCCACGAAACCCGGTACCAGCAACTGCACCGCTCTGGACAACTTCTGGCGCTCGCTTTCGAACCTGACGATCAATGTCCCGGCGCCGCCGAGAGGCGCACCGTGCCAGCACACAGCCGAATTCTGGGCGACGTCCCAGGCTTCTCCTGTGCGGCGGGTCGAAGTCAACGGACCAACCTCGCTGATGGACTACTGCTCCGATCCCGGCTATTCCAGCGGCGGCTTCATCGCCGACTCTAAGTTCTCCGGCCGGGCCGTGCTGAACGGCTCCCAGCAGCAGTTTCTGGTCCGGAACAGCACCCTCGACGGCTGGAGCAACGACGTGTGGAACCAGGTCTTCTCCGGTGACGTGGGGGCACCTGCGCAGAAATTCGGCTCCGGCGCGCAGTACACGACCCTGGAGGCCAGCCCGGTCACCGAGGAAGAGCCGTTCCTGCAGGTGGGTCCAGGCGGGAGCTACAGCGTGTTCGTTCCGGCCGTGCAGCGCCGCTCGGTGGGACCGTCCTGGGCCAGCGGCCCGACGCCGGGCACGGCGATCCCAGTGCAGCGGTTCTTCATCGCCACCCCCGGCGACCCGGCGGCGGTGATCAACGCGGCGCTCGCCCGGGGGCAGGACCTGATCGTCACCCCCGGCGTCTACGACCTGGACCAGACCATCGAGGTCACCCGCCCGGACACGGTGGTGCTCGGCCTCGGTTTCCCCACCATGGTGGCGGAGAACGGCATCGTCTCGATGCGGATAGCCGGCGTTCCGGGCGTGAAGCTGTCCGGGATGATCTTCGCGGCCGGGCCGGTGAACTCCCCGGTGCTGCTGCAGGTGGGCAGCCAGCCCGGGCTCGGGCGCGCGGACCCGGCGGACCCCACGCTGGTGCAGGACGTGTTCTTTTGCATCGGCGGCGCCGCGCCCGGCCGGGCGACCACCAGCCTGGTGGTCGACAGCTCCCAGGTGATTCTCGACGATATCTGGGCGTGGCGGGCCGACCATGGCGACGGGGTCGGCTGGACCGACAACGTCGCGGATACCGGAGTCGTCGTCAACGGGGACCACGTGACCGCCTACGGGCTGTTCGTCGAGCACTACGAGAAATACGAGGTGATCTGGTCCGGGCAAGACGGCACGGACATCTTCTTCGAGAACGAGATGCCGTACGATCCCCCGAGCCAGGCCGCCTGGATGGCCGATCCCACGACCGACGGCTACCCGGCGTTCCTGATCACGGGCCGGGCGGCCGGCTTTCAAGGGTACGGGATGGGCAGTTACAGCTTCTTCGACCGGGGCGTGCCGATCTTGGCCAGCAACGCGTTCGAGACCGCCAACCCGCCCGGCAGCCAGCTCCACGACCTATTTACGATCTTCCTCAGCACCGCCGGGTCCGGCGGGATCGACCACGTGGTGAACGGCACCGGCAAGTCGTCGACGGCCGCGAACCCCGATACCGCGGTGGATGTGGTCAGCTATCCGTGACACGCCGACGCCACGTTCCCGGTTCGGCCCTACTTGGGCG
>JASIGD010000444.1 GCA_030045295.1 Streptosporangiaceae bacterium | reverse complement strand
CGGCGTCTTATTCGTGAGCACCACCCGGATCCGGCCCCGGTAGGCGGGAACCCGATAGGGTCCGGGGAGCATGGCCACGGTCAGCTCGGGCACCGCGACCCCGTGGGTCCGGATGTAGGCGCCGTTGTCGTGCGTGATGTCGTCGTCCAGGCCTGTGATCCGGCCGTCGGCGTCAAAGGCGGCAGCGATGCGGTGGTACTGCTCGCGGGAATGGTTCACCGTGGTCAGGTGCTCGGCCCGGTCCTCAGCCCACTTGACCGGACGGGCGAGCGTGGCGGCCAGCCAGGGGATGAGGAAATCCTCCGGATAGAACTCGCCCCTGACCCCGAACCCGCCGCCGGCGTCGACGGCGTGTACGTGGATCAATGTCTCGTCCACGCCGAGCAGGCTGGCCAGCAGGTCGCGGTTGAACACCGGGACCTTGGTCATGCCGAAGATGTCCAGGGCACCGGTGTCCGGGTCGGGCACCGCCAGCAGGCAGCGCGGCTCGAGCGGTACCCCGGTGTGCCGGCCGATCGCGAGATCGATCCGGACGACGTGCCGGGCGCCGGCGAAGGCGGCGTCGATGTCTCCGTAGCCCGCGGTGAGTTCGGCGGCCGTGTTCTCGTGGCCCGCGGGTGCGGTACGCGCGTCCAGCGCTGCGGGCGCCTCGGCGATGTCGACCTCCACCAGTTCGGCGGCGTCCTCGCAGGCGTAAGGATCCTCGCCCACCACCACCGCGAGCGGCTCGCCCACGTAGCGGACGGTGCTGCGGGCCAGGACCGGCTGCAGGTGGTCGCTGAGGTTGGTGCCGGGGACGGCGAGCCGGACGGGAATGACCGGCCCGCGAGGAAGGTCGCCGGCGGTGACGACCTTGGTGACGCCGGCGGCCTTCGCGGCCCGGGTGACATCCAGCCCGCGGACCTGCCCGTGCGCGCAAGGCGAGCGGACGATCCTGGCCCATAGCTGACCGGGGGCGCTGATGTCGTCGCCGAACCGGCCCCGCCCGCGGAGCAGCCGGGGGTCTTCCTTGCGCGGCAGCCGGGCCCCGATCACGCTCACGTGGCGCCCTTGGGCCGTGACCGGCGGGTTCGCGCGGTCGCCAGGACCGCTTCGACGATGCCCTGATACCCGGTGCAGCGGCACAGGTTCGAGGCGACGAGCTCGCGGACCTGCTCCTCGGTGAGCTGGTCTTCTTCTCGGTCGGTTGCTTCGGCGAGGTACGCCTCGGCGAGCATGAGGAAGCCCGGGGTGCAGAACCCGCACTGCAGCGCGTGGTGATCGCTGAACGCCTGCTGCAGATCCGAGAGCTGCTCTCCGTCGGCGAGCCCTTCCACCGTGCGCACCTCGGCCCCGTCAGCCTGAACGCCGAAGACCAGGCAGGCCCGCACCGGAGCGTTGTCGAGGATGATCGTGCACGCGCCGCAGACGCCGTGCTCGCAGCCCAGGTGCGTGCCGGTGTACCCGAGGTCGTGGCGGAGCACGTCGGCCAGCGTCCGGCGGGCCTCGACGGCCAGTTCGTGCTCGCGGCCGTTGACCGTCAAACAGATGGCGTGCGTGTCCTTCATCGGGCGGCTCCGTCTAGCGCGGCGCTCACGTGCTGCGGCAGCACCGGGATGTGGTCGAAGCGGACGCTGGTGTCGGACAGCGCGTCGTTGATCGCGTTGAGGACCGCCGCGGGGGCGCCGATCGTGCCGCCCTCGCCCATCCCCTTCGCGCCGGTCTCGCTGAAACTCGACGGCGTCTGCAGGTGGACGATATCCACGTCGCACATTTCAGCGGCCGTGGGTGCCAGGTAGTCCATCAAGGTCGCGCTGAGCGGCTGCCCGTCTGGGTCGAAGCAGACCCGCTCCAGCAGCGCAGCCGCCACGCCCTGGGTGACGCCGCCCCGGACCTGCCCGTCCACCACCACTGGGTTGATGACCACGCCGCAGTCCTCGACCACCAGGTACCGGTGCAGCCTGACCGCGCAGGTGCCGGGGTCGATGGTGACCATCGCGACGTGGCAGGCGTTGGAGAAGGTGCCGGGCGGGTCGAACGAGGCCCGGGCCTCCAGGCCGTACCGCAGGTCCTCGGCCAGCCGGTCGGCTTGGAAGTGGGCCACCCTGGCCAGCTCGGGGATCGGGATGGCCGCGGTATCGTCGCCGCGGATGCGGGCCGTGCCGTCGGTAAGCTCGACGTCGGCCGGACTGGCCTCCAGCAGGGACGCGGCGACCCTCCTGAGGCGGGTGGCGACGATGTCCGCGGCGCGCCCGGCGGCGCCGCCGCCGATCACCACCGAGCGGCTGCCCCAGGTGCCCCAGCCGTAGGAGGCCAGGTCGGTATCTCCCTGGCGGAGCCGGACGCGGTCCGGGTGCACGCCCAGTCGGTCCGCGACGATCTGGGCGAACGTGGTCTCGTGTCCCTGGCCGTGGCCGCAGGTCCCGGTGGTGACGATGACCTCGCCGGTCGGGTCCATCCGCACCATGGCCGTGTCGTAGCCCGGGGTCATCCGCATCCGGCGCTGCGACATGGTGGGCGTCCCGTAGGCGGTGCGCTCGGAGAAGCACGCGTACCCGATCCCGGCCCGTTGCCCGGCCCGGCGGAGCCGGTCACGTTCGGCGGTCCAGGCCTTCTGGGCTACCTGCCGCTCGGCCAGGTCGAGGGACTCGCGATAGCTGCCCTCGTCGTAGGTGATGTTGTTGACCCCGCGGTAAGGGAACTCGCCGGGGCCGATCAGGTTGCGCCTTCTGACCTCGAGCGGCTCGAGCTTGAGCGCGGCCGCCGCCTTCTCCATCAGCCGCTCCATGACCAGCACGATCTGCGGTCGCGACACCCCCCGGTAAGGCGCGGCAGGGGCCTTGTTCGTGGCGATGGCCCGGCCGCGCGCCCGGTACGCGGGCACCTTGTACACGCCGGGCAGTTCGGTCGCGGCCATCAGCGGCTCGACCGCGCAGGTGAACGGGAACGCGGAGTACGCCCCGGTGTCGCAGTCGACCTCCGCGTCCAGGGCGAGGATCCGGCCGTCGGCGGAGAACGCCGCGCGGACCTGGTACCGCTGCTCGTGGCCGTGGAACGAGGCGGTCAGGTTCTCCTGCCGGTCCTCGGCCCAGCACACGGGCTGGCGCAGCCGCAGCGCGGCCGCGGCCACGGCCACCTCTTCCCGGCCGACCACGCACTTGAGGCCGAACCCGCCGCCGACATCGGGGGCGATGATCCTGACGGTCCGCTCCGGGACGCCGAGGGCCTGCGCGACCCCGGAGCGGACCTGGTGCGGGACCTGCGTGGAGACGTGCACCACCAGCTGGTCGTCGCGGTCGTCCCACTCGGCCAGGCAGGCGCGCCCCTCGAGCGGCAGCGCCGCGACCCGGGCGCTTTCGAACGTCGCATCGACCGTGACCGGGGCGTCCGCGAAGATCTCGGCGAGCCGGTCGTCGTCGAACATCAGCAGGTCGACAAGGCGGTTGCCCTGCGCTTTTTCGTGCAGGCGGGGCGCGGTGTCCGCCTTCGCGGCTTCGATGCTGGTCACGGAGCGCTGCGGAACCCAGTCCGCCTGCACGGTCTCGGCCGCGTCTTCGGCCTGGTAGGCGTCGTCGGCGATCACGATCGCGACCGGCTCGCCGACGAAACGCACCGTGTCCCCGGCGAGAATGGGCATCCGGGTGGGGACGAACTCATCCCGCTCCAGCAGCGCGAGCAGGTGCGGGTAGCCGAGGTCAGCGGCCGTGAAAACCGCGGTTACTCCCGGCGCTTTCCGCGCGGCGCCGGCGTCGATGTTCCTGACCTCGGCGTGCGCGTGCGGGCTGCGCACGAACGCGGCGTGCAGCAGGCCCGGCCGGGCGAGGTCGGCCACGAACCGGCCCCGGCCGAGGAGCAGCCTGCGGTCTTCCTTGCGTGGCACCGCGGCGCCGACCCAGTGGCTCACCTGGCGTCCTCGCCCGGCTCGCCCGGCTCGATGAGCTCGCTCGCCTCGGCGAGCGCGCGCGACACGAGGGTTGCGGTCAGCCTGCGCCGGTACTCGGCGCTGCCGTGCGTATCCTCGGGCGGGTCGATCTGGCTCGCCGCGTGCTCTCCCATGGCCTGCCAGGTGCTGGCGCTGGCCGGCTGGCCGGCCAGCGCGTCCGCGTTGACCTGGACGGGCCGCGGGCCGACACCGCCCAGCACCACGCGCGCCGACCGGCAGACGCCGCCGCTGATGTCCGCCGACACCGCGGCGGCGACGATGGCGAAATCCCCCTGCCGCTGAGCGAACTCGGTAAGCACCGCTCCGGGCGCCACCTGGGGGAAGCTGAGCTCGGTGATCATCTCGTCCGGGCTGGCTGCCGTGGTGTAATACCCCAGGAAGAACCCCGCGGCCGGCACCGCGCGCCGGCCGCGCGGCCCGGTCAGGATGACCTGCGCACCGAGCAGCACCGCGAGCAGGCACCACTCCGAAGCCGGGTCCGCGTGCGCGATGCTGCCGCCGAACGTGCCTCGGCTGCGGATCGGGTAGTGCCCGATCCAGCGGGCCGAACGGGGCAGGACGCCGAACCCGGACAAGACAGCCGGATCGCGGCTGGTCTCGACGGCGCGGTGCGTGGTCAGCGCGCCGATGCGAAGGCCGCCGCCCTGGCTTCCCGGCCCGGCCGGGTCGGGGCGCAGGTAGCTCAGGCCCTCGATCCTGGTCACGTCGATGAGCGCGGCGGGCCGGGCCAGCCGGAAGTTCATCATCGGGACCAGGCTCAGGCCGCCGGCCAGGATCTTGGCTTCGTCGCCGAGTTCAGCCAGCAGCGCGACCGCCTCACCGACGCTGTGCGCGCGGTGGTAGGCGAACGGCGCTGGCTTCACCTGGCGAGCTCCTCGGGTTCGCTGCGGGTCCGTCGGCGTTCATGGGGCGGGCCGGACTCATGGCCTGCACCGCCGGTCCGTTGACGTCCGCCGCCGGTCCGTTGACGTCCGCCGCCGGTCCGTTCATTTGGTATACCATATTTCAGACGTTTCGGGAGCTTCGCATGACGCATCCTCAGCTGATGGTCACCCGTAGCCCGGCCGGCTACCGCTGGCTGCGCCTGGCCCGGCCGGAACGGCGCAACGCGCTCGACGTGAGCCTGACGCTCGCCGTGCGGGACGCGGTCAGGGCCGAACCCGAGGCGCCCGTGCTGCTCGGCAGCACCGACCCGCGGGTGTTCTGCGCCGGGGCCGACCTGACCATCTCCGATGCCGAACGCGCCGTGATTTCCGACCTGATCTACGACTGCTGCGAAACCATGATCACCCGGCCGGGACCGGTCATCGCCGTGGTAACCGGGGCGGCGGTCGGCGGCGGCGCGCAGCTGGCCGCGGCGTCCGACGTGCGGATCGCCGGCCCGGGCGCGCGGCTACGCTGGATCGGGCCGCCCGGCCCGGACCTGGCGGTGGGCGCCTGGCTGCTGCCCGACCTGGTTGGCCGCGGCGCGGCCATGGACCTGGTGTTGACCGGCCGCTGGGTGGAGGCCGCCGAAGCAGCCGCCCTCGGGCTCGTGAACTGCGTGGAGGGTGACCCGGATCAGGCCGCCGAGCAGCTCGCGGCGGGCCTGGCGGCCCGCCGGGCCCAAGGGATCCAAGGAGGGCAAGGGGTCGGCGCTGGAGTCAAGGCGGTGATGGCGGCCGGAGGACTGCTCGACCGCTTGCGCGCCGAACGCGAGGTCAACCGGTCGGCCTGGGCGCGGGTGACCGGATCGAAGCCGCCGGCCGATGAGCGGTTATGAGGACTGGAGCGCGGCGGGCTGGCGGCAGCATCTGCCCGAGGTGGCCGACGCGGGGTCGTTCGCCGCTGGACTGGGCGATGACACGATCCCGGCCCTGGCCGCCGCGTCGGCGGCCGCGGCAGGTGGCCGGGTCGCGATCACCGTCGACGGCGAGCCGGTTACCCACGCCGAGCTGGACGACGCGGCGGCCAGGGTGGCGGGCTGGCTGGCCCGCCGGGTGCGGCCCGGTGACCGGGTGCTGTTCGCGGCCGCCTCCAGCGTCGGCTTCGTCCGCTGTTACCTGGGCGCCCTGCGGGCCGGAGCCGTGGTCGTGCTCGCCAACCCTGGTTACACGTCGGCGGAACTCGGGCACCTGGTCGCCGACTCGGGGACGGTGCTGGCGTTCGCCGACCGCGAGCCGGCCCGCCTGCTGGCGGGGCTGCCCAGCGCGCCGCCGACCGTCGACGTCCGAGAGCTGCCCGACGGCGCGGGCCGGGCCACCGGAATCCAGATCCGCCCGCAGGACACGGCGCTGCTCGCGTACACCTCGGGCACGACCGGCAAGCCCAAGGGCGTGCCGCTGACCCATCGCCGGCTGGCGGTCTCGATCCGCTCGGCCATGGCGGCCTGGCGCTGGAGCCGGGATGACGTCCTGGTGCACGCGCTGCCGCTGTATCACCAGCATGGGCTCGGGGGCGTGCACGCGGCGCTGGTCGCGGGCGGCACGGTACACGTCAGGTCCCGGTTCACGCCAGGCGACCTGTCGCGGGCGATCGAACGGGCTCGCGGCACCGTGCTGTTCGCGGTACCCACGATCTACCAGGCCCTGATGGATTCGCCGGCCGCGGCCGCTCCCGGCCTCCGCAGCCTGCGGCTGGCCGTATGCGGCTCGGCTCCGCTGAACCCGGCGCTGGCCGAACGGCTGGCGACGGCGGCTGGGCGCGTGCCGCTGATCAGGTACGGCACGACCGAGACCGGACTCAACATCTCCAATCCCCTCGGTGATCCCCGCGGTGACACCGTGGGGGTGCCGCTGCCCGGCGTACTCGCCAGGATCCGGGCCGCCAGCGGCGGGGCGGAGCCTGGCTCAGGTCGCGAGCCACCGGCTGGCCCGGGCGGCGAGCCGGACTTCGGCGCCGACGGCGAGATCCAGCTCCGCGGGCCGCAGGTATTCGCAGGCTACTGGCGGGACCCCGCCGCCACTGAGGCTGCCTTCACCGCCGACGGGTGGTTCCGCACCGGTGACATCGGGGCCGTGGACCCGGTCACCGGGCACCTGAGGATCCGCGGCAGGTCCAAGGAAATGATCATCACCGGAGGGCTCAACGTCTACCCGCGCGAGGTGGAGATCGCGCTCGAGGGACACCCATCGGTAGCCGAAGCCGCGGTGGCGGGTGTCCCGCACGACCGGTGGGGCGAGCAGGTCACGGCCTGGGTGGTGATGCGAGACGGGCACCGATTCGACGAGGCCGCGCTCATCACGTACGCGCGCACGAAGCTGGCCGGGTACAAGTGTCCCAAGCAGGTGTTTCGGCTCGCGGCGCTGCCCCGTAATCACCTCGGCAAGATCGTCCGCAGTGCCCTTACCTAAACAGGTGGCGGATGTTTGCCCTGGCGTAATGGTGCGGACAAGGTGGAGTGGGTAGACCTTCGGCGTACTGCGGTGCCAGAGGTGAGGGCAGTGGACGATTTCTTGCTCGCGTATGACGGCTTTGACCCTGCGGCTGAGGGGCTTCGCGAAGCGCTGACCTCGACGGGCAACGGCTACCTGTGTACACGCGGCGCGGCCGAGTGGGAAGACGCCGACGGCGTGCACTATCCCGGCACTTACGTGCACGGCGGTTACAACCGCGAGACGACGATCCTCAGCGGAGTGCCTGTGCTTAACGAGGATCTGGTCAACATGCCGAACTGGCTGGTCCTCCAGCTGCGCATCGAGGGCGGGGACGCGATCCGGCTGGCCGACGTGGACCTGCTCCATTACCGCCACGAACTGGACATCCGGTACGCGACCGTCGTCCGCCACCTTCGTTTCCGCGATCTCAGCGGCAGGGAAACGACGCTGCACAGCCGCCGCTTCGTGGACATGGGCGACCCGCATCACGCCGCGATCGAGTGGACGCTTGTCCCGGAGAACTGGTCCGGGCGGGTCGAGGTCATTACGGCGATCGACGGCCGGGTGACCAATGCCGGCGTCGCCCGCTACCGGGAGCTGGAAGGCCGTCACCTGAGCCCCGTTTCCCCGCGGACGTTCGGGCCCGAGGTCGTTGCGCTGAAGACCGAGACCCGGCAATCGAACCTGTACATCAGCTACGCCGCGCGCACGCGCGTGTTTGCCGGTGATCAGTCACTCCAGGTCGAGCGGCGGCTTTACCAGATGGAAGACTATATCCAGCAGGTCCTGGCCTTCGACGTGCGCCAAGGCGAGGCGACGCGGGTGGAGAAGATGGTGGCGTTCTACACGTCACGGGATCCGGCGGTCAGCGACACCCTGATCCGGGCGGCCAGGTCGGCCGCCCGGCACGCCGATCTCGCCCGCGCGTTCGAACGCCACACCGCGGCGTGGGACGAACTGTGGCAGGTGTGCGACATGCGGGTGGCGGGAGACGAGAGCGTGCAACGTCTGCTGCGACTGCACATCGCGCACGTCCTTCAGGTCTGTTCCCGTCATACCGCCGACCTCGACGCCGGGATGCCCGCCCGCGGCCTCAACGGCGAAGCGTATCGCGGGCACGTGTTCTGGGACGAGATCTACGCGTTCCCGTTCTTCAACGTGCGGCTGCCCGAGGTTACCCGCGGGCTGCTGATGTACCGCTACCGCCGGATGGGCGAGGCCCGCGCGGCGGCCCACGAGGCGGGGTTCCGGGGCGCGATGTTCCCGTGGCAGAGCGGGAGCGAGGGGGTCGAGGAGACCCAGCTGGTCCACCTCAACCCGGTTTCCGGGCAGTGGGAGCCCGACCTCAGCCGCAACCAGCGGCACGTCAACGCGGCGATCTTCTACAACATCTGGCACTACTTCCAGACCACGCGCGATCAGGCGTTCCTGCGCGACTACGGCGCGGAGATGATGCTGGAGATCACCCGCTTCTGGGCGTCGATCGCGCACTTCAATCCCGAGCGCGAGCGCTACGAGATCCACGGCGTGATGGGCCCGGACGAATTCCACGACAAGTACCCGGATGCGCGGCAGGGCGGGTTGCGCAACAACGCCTACACCAACGTCATGGTGGCCTGGCTCTGCGACCTTGCCAGCCGGCTGCTGCCGCTGCTCCCCGCTAGCCGCGCGGAGGCGCTGCGCATGCGGCTGGGCCTCGGCGACGAGGAGCTTGCCGTGTGGCGGGACATGAGCCGCCGGATGTTCGTCCCGTTCTTCGGCGAAGGGATCATCAGCCAGTTCGAGGGGTACGAGGACCTGGAGGAGCTGGACTGGGACGCGTATCGGGCGAAGTACGGCAACATCCAGCGGCTCGACCGGATCCTGCGCGCGGAGGGGAAGGACCCCAACCGCTATAAGGTCACCAAGCAGGCCGACGTGGTGATGCTGTTCTTCCTGTTCCGGCAGGAGGAGCTACGGGAGATCTTCGGACGGCTCGGGTATGACTACCGGGCCGACACGCTGACCCAGAACGTGGAATACTACGACCAGCGCACGTCCCACGGCTCGACGTTGAGCTTTGTCACCCACGCCGGGGTACTTGCCACCGTCGACCCCGAGAGCTCGTGGGACCGGTTCCTGGTCGCGCTGCACAGCGATGCCGATGACATTCAGGGCGGTACCACGAAGGAAGGCATCCACATGGGTGTCATGTCCGGGACGCTCGACCTCATGCAGCGCAATTACGCGGGCGCCCGTGTCTACGACGGTGCCCTGCACTTCGATCCCCGGCTCCCGAGCCGCCTCGACAGCCTGTCGTTCTCGATGCAGTACCGCGGAACCCCGATCCAGGTGACGCTCACCGCCGATCGCCTGACGCTGGCGGCCCACCCCGAGGCGGTGAGCCGTCCGGTCAAGGCCGGAGTCCGCGATGATGTTCGTGAGCTGCGCCCGGGTGACCGGACCACCTTCGAGCTCACCAAGAACCCCGCGACCACCGTGCGTCCTGCCCAGGATTGAAAAGAGGCCCGCATGCCGAAGTTTGAAGGAGCAATATTCGACGTCGACGGGGTCCTGGTCGACTCACCGCACGAAAAGGCCTGGCGCGAGTCGCTGCGCGAGCTGATGGAGTCCGGCTGGCGTGACATCCGCGGCCAGACAACGTGGTCGCCTGATGCTTTCACCCCGCACGTCTACCAGCAGTACGTGTCCGGCAAGCCGCGGATGGAAGGCGCCCGCGCCGCCCTCGACTACTTCCACGTGCCCGACGCCGAAAAGCGCGTCGCGGAGTACGCGCAGCGTAAGCAGGAGATGGTCGTATCCCTGATCGAGGCCGGTGATTTCACCGCTTATCCGGACGCGCTGCGGTTCGTCATCGCGACCAAGGACGCCGGGCTGCGCATCGCGGACGCGTCGTCGTCGAAGAACGCGAAGCTGTTCCTGCGGCAGATCCGGCTCGACACGTTCGCGCAGCAGAACGGGATCTCCTCAGCGACGATAAAACCCGGACTCGTCCTGCTGGATTACTTCGACGCCGACGTCTCCGGACGCGATTTCGCCCGCGGCAAGCCGGACCCCGAGATCTTCCTGACCGCCGCGCATGAGCTCGGCGTCGAACCCCGCTACGCGATGGTGATCGAGGACGCGTCGGCGGGCGTGCAAGCCGCGAAGGCCGGCGGCATGGCCGCGCTCGGCATCGCGCGAGCCGACGACGCCGACCTGCTGGCCGCGGCCGGCGCCGATCTCGTGGTCACCTCACTCGACGACGTGGACACCGCCGACCTCCCGGATGGACGGCTGGCGACGCGAGAGACCTGATGCCCGGTCAACGCCCGGCCGGGAGCTGATCAGTCCCGGAGCTGGCGGAGAATGCGGACCAGGTCGGCGCGGTCCGCCTGGCTGAGCCGGCCGAAGACCCGCTCGGCCTCGGTCCCGCGGGCCGCGCGGATCGCGTCCAGGACGCTGGCACCATGCTCGGTCACCTCGACCAGGGTGGCCCGACGGTCGGCGGGATCGGGCCGCCGCTCGACCAGGCCCCGGGACTGGAGGGCGTCGACCACCTCCGTGGTCGAGCGCGGCGCGATGCGCAGGCGCTCCGACAGCTCCGACAGGCGCATCACCCCGTGGCGCCGGAGCACGCGCAGGGCCCGCAGGTAGGAAGGGGTGAGGTCCCAGGGAGCGAGGGCCTCCCGGGACGTCTCCCGCAGCTGCCGCGCGACCGACCAGAAGGCCTCGGGCAACGTCTCGTCGCCCGCTGCCTCGCCCGCGCCGCCGGTCAGATCGAGATCCTGGCTCACCGGAATATAGTACCAGAATTTATTGTTATACCCTCATATTGAGGTTACCTCAGCAATTGCTTCCAGGCCCGCCCCCGCGCGAGCCTGCCCTCTGACAGAATCGAGCACCTTCTTGGAGTCAACACAGACCAATCGAGACATCAACCGCACGGGCCGCGGTCATGGCCCGAGTACCGTTACCGCCGCCGAGAAGGCACAGGCACGCGAGGTGTCGATACGCCGCATCGGCCGTCTTTTTGCCCCCTACCGCTGGCCGCTGGCCATCGTCACGGCCATTATCGCCGCCTCCTCCGTCGTCGGGCTGGCCTCACCGTTCCTGCTGCGCGCCGTCATCGATACCGCCCTGCCGGAGAGGAACGTGCGGCTGCTGGCCTGGCTGGTGGTCGGCATGATCGCGGTGGCCGCCGTCACCTCGGCCTTCGGGGTGATCCAGACCTGGATCAGCACCAAGGTCGGCCAGCAGGTCATGCACGGGCTGCGGACCAGCGTGTTCAGCCACCTGCAGCGGCAATCGGTCGCGTTCTTCACCCGGACCCGCACCGGCGAGGTCCAATCCCGTATCCAGAACGACATCGGCGGCATGGAATCCGTCGTGACCTCGACCGCGACCTCCATCGCCTCCAACCTCACCACCGTGGTCGCCACCGCGGTCGCGATGGTCGCCCTGTCGTGGCAGCTCTCCCTCATCTCGCTGGCCGTCATGCCGCCAGCCGTCTACCTGACCCGTAAGGTCGCCGGCATGCGCCGCGCCATCACCACCCAGCAGCAGCGCGAGCTGGCCGACCTCAACGTGACCATCGAGGAAGGCCTGTCGATCAACGGCGTCCAGCTGGCCAAGACCATGGGCACCGGGCCGTCGCTGATCCGCCGGTTCACTGATTCCTCGGCCCGCCTGATCGACCTGGAGCTGCCCTCTCAGCTGGCCGGACGCTGGCGGATGGCCTCGCTGAGCATCATCTTCGCCGCGATCCCCGCGGTCATCTACCTGGCGGCGGGGCTGCCGGTGGCCGCCGGCGCCATCACCATCGGCACCTTGATCGCCTTCACCACCCTGCAGAACAACCTGTTCAGGCCGGTGACCGGACTGCTCAACACCGGCGTCTCGGTGATCAGCTCGCTCGCGCTGTTCGCGCGGATCTTCGAGTACCTCGACCTGCCCGTCGAGGTCGACGACCCCGCCCACCCGGTCGAGATCGACCCGGCCCGCGTCACCGGGCACGTCCGGGTCGAGGACGTGAGCTTCGCCTACCCGGGCGCCGACCGGCCCGCCGTTTCAGGCGTCAACCTGGACATCCCGGCCGGCAGCACGCTGGCCCTGGTCGGCGAGACCGGATCGGGCAAGACCACCCTCGCCTCGCTCATCGCCCGGCTCTACGACCCCAGCAGCGGCAGTGTCCGTATCGACGGCATCGACATCCGCGACATCCGGCTCGCCGACCTGGCCGCGATCGTCGGCGTGGTCAGCCAGGAGACCTACCTCCTGCACGCCAGCGTCCGGGAGAACCTGCGCTACGCCAAGCCCGAGGCCACCGACGCCGAGATCGAGGACGCGGCCCGTGCCGCGCAGATCCACGACCTGATCGCCGGGTTGCCCGAGGGCTACGACACCATGGTCGGCTCTCGCGGGCACCGTTTCTCCGGCGGCGAGAAGCAGCGCCTGGCCATCGCCCGCACCCTGCTGCGCGACCCGCGGGTCCTCGTGCTGGACGAGGCGACCAGCGCCCTGGACACCGAGACCGAGCGCGCCGTCCAGAAGGCGTTCGACACCCTCGCTCAGGGCCGCACCACCATCACGATCGCGCACCGGCTCTCCACCGTGCGCAACGCCGACCAGATCGCCGTCCTGGACCACGGGCACATCATCGAGGCTGGCAATCACGCCAGCCTGATCTCCGGCAACGGGCGCTACGCGGCCCTCGCCGCGTAAGCCGGGGCCGGCGCG
>JASIGD010000443.1 GCA_030045295.1 Streptosporangiaceae bacterium | reverse complement strand
CATCCGTCGGTGGCACCGGCTCCGGTCCGCCGGGAGGGTGGCCAGATGCTTCGCCGGCTCCCGGTGGCGCGATGCCGCGTCAGGACCGCTGGCATCGTTCCCGCTGGCCGTTTGTAGTCGGCGTCGTTGCGCTTCTGGCTGCCGGGGGAGCCGCGGCCGTGTTCATCGTGAAGCCATTCCAGCACAGCCAGGACGCCGCTAGCGCCACCAGAACGTCTCCACCCGCCGCGGTGCAACGGTTGTCCGCCTCAGCCACTGCCGCACCGTCATCAGCTGCTGTCACGCCATCATCGCCATCTGCGCAGCAGGCGGCGGCAAGCCTGGCCGGGCTTCTCGCGCAGAGTGTCACCGACCGTAGTTCCACCGTGAATGCGGTCAACAGCGTCAGCCAGTGCGGGCCGACCTTGAGCCAGGACCCGCAGATCCTCGAAAGTGCTGCCACATCGCGCGAGAGCCTGCTCTCCCAGCTCGCGAGCCTTCCCGGGCGTCCTGCTCTGCCCGGGCCGATGCTTCAGGCGCTGACGGGTGCGTGGCTGGCCTCGGCCACGGCGGATCGGGATTTCGCCCAATGGGCTCAAGATGAACTCTCCCAGGGCTGCACCCAAAACGATCAGGGTGACCCTAACTTCCAGGCCGCGGCTGCACCTGACGCTCAGGCAACCACCGACAAGAAGGCGTTCGTCAAACTCTGGAACCCGATAGCCGCGCAATACGGGCTCACCTCCTATACCTGGAACCAGCTATGACCACTGGGACCGGCTACGACGGTGTCCGATGGCAGGCGCCCGGCGAGTGCTAGTGCTGACGAGCCGGCGCGTTCGCGCGGTCGGAGCGCGCCACGCCGGGGCGAGAGGCAGGCAGGCGACAACGGCGCCCGCTGCGCGCGGCAAGGCCGCGCTCGTGGCTGCCGGCGCCTGCCTCGTCGTGGCTGCGGTGATTCTCACGGCTCTCGCGGCCCAGGGACCAGGCGGCCGTCCGCCTGCACCGGGCGCCGCCCCCGGGGCCGGACATTCCTCGCCGGCCAGGCAGCTGAAGGCAACCTCCCCGGCACCGGCGCGCCTACGACACCGGGATCCCCTTGCCGCGGCTGCGGCCTCCTATGTCTCCTCCAGGTCAGGCACCGTCCTGGCGGCCGTCTATGACATCGCAACGGGCCAGACCTGGCGCCTCGGGCAGGGACGGCCGCAGGCAGAAGCGAGCGTCGTCAAGCTCGACGTCCTGGAGACGCTTCTTGCTGAACAAGGTGACAGCCGGACCGGACTATCGGCAAATGCCCGGTCGCTCGCGCAGCAGATGATCGAGGACAGCGACAATGCCGCCGCCACAAGCCTTTGGTACGCTGCCGGCGGCGCAGCGGGCATCCGCTCGTTCAACGCGGCGGCCGGCCTGACGCATACCTCGCCGTCGCCTTGCGTGGACTGCCCGGGGTTCCCGTGGCCAGGATGGGGACTGACCACGACGACGCCCAGCGACCAGATTTCCCTGCTCCGAGAGCTTGTCGAGCCCAACACGCTGCTCACGAGCGCCGACCGCAGCTACGCCTTGTCGCTGATGGAAAACGTGACGCCATCGCAGCGCTGGGGGATTTCCGGCGGCGTCCCGCCGCAGGCAACGGTGGCGCTGAAAAACGGCTGGCTTCCCCTGGACAGCACCGGCACCGACTGGCAGATCAACAGCGTGGGGTGGATCTCGGGCCGGCGAGCGGACTACCTGATGGCCGTGCTCACCACCGGGAACCCGACCGAGCAGTACGGCATCGACACGATCAACGGGTTGGCCGCCATCGTCTGGAGGGACATGAGCTGAACTGCGACAGCAGGGCGCCGAGCGGGACCCGTGACGAGGATCGGCACCGGATCCTGAACACCCGCAATATCAGAGATATCTACATTTGTCGGCAAGGTGATCATGAGACGATTCCGGATCTTCCTGTCCCCGGTCATGTTCTTCGGCCATGCCAAGCGGGCAGCAGCGGTATATCCGCTCGTGGTGAGCGCGGTTACAGTCGTCGTAGCCGGCTGCGGTTCATCACCGCCGGCTCCGGCGGCTACTGCAGCGGCTCCGGCCGCCACGCACGCGGCATCCGTTACCCCCGCTCAGGCGGCAGCTACAGCGCCTGCCGGGGGTCCGTCTCCGGTGTCCAGCCTTGGCTGGCCGCAGTTGCACTACGGCCCGGACCGGACCGGCTACCAGCCGGACGAGACGCGGATCGGGACCGGAAATGTCGGCCGACTGTCACAGGCGAGGACCTACCACACGGCCAGCGGTCCGTCGGCGCCGCTGATCGCCAACGGGCTCCTGTACGTGGACACGGGGAAGCTTTATGTTTTCGACGCGACCGGGGCGACCCACTGCTCGGCTGCACCCACGGCCTGCACCCCCTTGTGGACGGCGCCAACTGCCTATTTCGACGGCATGGCCATCGCAAACGGGGACGTCTTCGTCACAGACGCCGAAGGCGTCCAGGCCTTCGACGCCGCCGGATCAAAAGACTGCTCGGGCACGCCAAAGGTATGTGCTCCACTGTGGACCACCAGCACGCGCTCTTCGACCGGCCCGGCATTCACGCCCGGCCCGGGCTCGCCGGTGGTCTCCAACGGAGTGTTGTACGTCCCGGGATACGGGGACGGCCTTGCCCTCCGTTCGGGTGGGGCGTACGTGGCGGCGTTCAACGCGGCCGGATCGACAGGCTGCTCGGGGTCGCCGACCGTGTGCGTTCCGATGTGGACGACCACTGGCGTTCCGGCGAGCACCGGCAACACGGGTTCGCCGACGATCGCCAACGGCGTCCTCTACATTGCCAACCAGACGCTCTACGCGTTCGACGCCGCTGGATCGGCAAACTGCTCAGGCACGCCGGAGGTATGCGCCCCCCTGTGGACCGCTGCCACGTCCGCCAGCCCCACCTATTCGGCGCCCGCCGTCGCGAACGGCACCGTCTACGTCGGCTCGTGGGATTCGAAGCTCTACGCATTCAACGCGGCCGGCTCGGCGAACTGCTCGACCGGCGCAACCGGGAAGACGTGCACACCGCTGTGGACCGC
>JASIGD010000442.1 GCA_030045295.1 Streptosporangiaceae bacterium | reverse complement strand
GCCGCGACGATCAGCTGCCCCCAGCGCCGTTCCCGCAGCGGCCGCGCCGCCACCATGGCCTCCAGCTCGGCCGCGGCCTGAGCATCCCCGCCCAAAGCCATCCACGCGTCGACCCGGTCCTCCAGGGCGAGGTCATGCGCCTCTACCAGCCGGGCCACCACCGGCACGGCCCACGGCTCGCCGGCGAACTCGGCCAGCGGATCCCCGCGCCACAGCGTCAGCGCGTCCTCCAGGTCAGCGGCCGCGGGCGCGGGCTGGCCGGCCGCCAGGTCATCATGCGCCTGCCGGGCCAGCGCCTCGAACCGCAGCGCATCCACCTGATCGCCCCCGACGCGAAGCGCGTACCCAGGGTCCTGGGTCACCAGCACCCGGGCGGGAGCCCGCGCCGGGCGGTCAGGTTCGAGCAGCCGGCGCAGCTGCGAGACGTAGGCCTGCACCGACGCGCTGGCCGCCGCGGGCGGCTCGTCCCGCCACAGCAGGTCGATCAGCCGGTCCGCCGGGACCACGTGCCCGGCCTCCACCACCAAGATCGCCAGCAGTGCGCGCTGGAGCCGCGGACCGGGGGCGACCTCCTGGCCGTCCCGGTCCACGCGGAAGGAGCCCAGGACGGCGAAGTGCAGGCGGGTGTCGCCGGTCATCTCGGACCCCAGGTCGGGACGCATGATCCAAGTCTGACACGCAGTCCCTGCCTGCGCTGGCCAGCCGCCGCCCGTCCTGGCCTGCACGGTGCCAGGGCGGCCTAGAGCAGTAACACGAGGCGGCTGTGGCCGTCCGTCGGCGTCCTGGCCGGCGGCGGCGAGCCCGGCCGCGGCCAGCAGCGACGCGGCCGCTCCGCCTCCTGCCACGACGGCGTGCACCTGCTCGGAGCCGTCTGCCCGCCGTCAGGTCAGCGCGCCGGTGAGGAGCCGGCGGCCCAGGCTCCGCCCGCGCAGATGCGCCCGGACCCCGACGCTGGTATCTACCCGGTCAGGGTCACCGAGGCGACTTGGCCGCGACTTGGCCGCGACTTGGCTTCCGGTCAAGTCGCAGTCCTGCCGGAGGCCAAGCCGCCGCGCCGATGGTGGTGCTCATAACCGCGATGCCCTGGCGCGAACGGCGCTCAGCGGCGCCCAGGATCAGCAGAACCGGAAGGTACCCCGGTAAGTCGCATCGCACCCGTACAGAGAGGAATTACCGCCATGACTGTCCACGACGCCGAGCCCAGCCGCCCGCCGCGTAGTGAGCCCGCCCGCCTGCCGCGCGGCGTGGCGTGCGCCGCGCACGTCTTCGCCGCTCACGTGCGCGCCGATCCCGGCCGGGCCTGGGCGGCGCTGACCGACCCGGGCCACAGCGCCGCCTGCCTTTACGGCCTGGCGGCGCACTCGACGTGGGTGCCCGGCGACCCCATCGAGTTCCGCCTCGGCGGCCGCGCCGGGGCGATCGGCCGGGTCCTGCACGCCCGGCGCCCTGAGCGGCTGTCCTACCTGCTGCAAGCCGGGCCGGGCGACCCGGCGGCGTACCTGACCTGGCTGCTGCGGCCGGCGCCGGGCGGGTGCGTGGTCCGGCTGGAGATCGACCAGGTCGACTGCCCCGACTCAGCACAGGACGCGGAAGACATCTGGCTGCCGGTCCTGGCTGCGCTCCAGCTCCTGCTGAACCCGGCCTGACAGCTCTCGCGCAGGC
Organism: Streptosporangiaceae bacterium; assembly: GCA_030045295.1. Next base: position 8,260 of record JASIGD010000442.1, on the reverse strand, counting down.
TCAGCTGAGCCTCCCCATCACACCCGATGGTGATCACAGAAAGCGACTATGGCGAGCAGGCGGCCCGACGACCAAGAGGAGCACGTCAATGTCCGAGGCACAGCCGATCAACGGCCGCGACATGGCGATCGCCCACCACATCTTCCGCGACACCTGCGACGAAGCTGCGCGGCTGGCCCGCGCGGCACCGACGCCGTCACCAGGGGCGCGGTGCATGGAGGGCAAGATGACCGACGTGTTCGACCTGGTAGTTATCGGTTCGGGTCCTGCGGGTGAGAAAGGAGCCGCCCAAGCGGCGTTCTTCGGCAAGAAGGTGGCGATCGTGGAGCGGTCGTCCGAGCCGGGCGGTGTGGTAGTCAGCAATGCCGGGATCCCGACTAAGACGTTGCGCGAAACCGCCCTTTACGTCACGGGGTTCAAGCAGCGGGAGGTCTACGGCCTGAGCCTCAATCTTGATCCCGCGGTCACGCTGAGGTCTTTGACCAGCCGGGCGGCGGAGGTCTTCGCCATGTCCGCACAGGCTGTCCGGGCTAATATCGGCCGGCACGGCATCGAGTTGATCTACGGGAACGGCTCGCTCGGCTCCGACCGGCGGGTCCGGGTCCGGCTGGCATACGGCGGCGAGCGGGTCCTGTCCGCCGGGATGATCTTGCTCGCCCCCGGATCGCGCCCCGCTCACCCGGCCGGTATCCCCTTCGACGACCCGGACGTGCATGACTCGGTATCGATCCTCCGGCTGGACCGCATCCCCCGTTCCCTGGTGGTAGTAGGTGCCGGCGCCGTCGGCTGCGAGTACGCCTCTATTTTCACCGCTCTCGGGGTGAGCGTGACGCTGCTTGACGCCGGCCCGCGGCTGCTTCCCTTCGCCGACGCGGAGGCCTCGGACGCGCTGGCCGCAGCGTTCCGCGCCGTCGGCATGGACCTCAGGCACGGTGTCCGGGCGGCGGTCATCGAGCGCGCAGGCGGCATTCTCACAGTCCGGCTCAGCGACGGCGGACTACTGCGGCCTGAGAAGGTCCTGTTCGCGGCGGGCAGGCGGGGGAACACTGACGGACTCGGGCTGGAGGAGCTCGGCGTCGAACTCGACCCGGCGGGTCGGATCGTGGTGGACCGGCGATTCGAGACCACCGCAGCCGGGATCTACGCGGCTGGCGACGTCATCGGGCCGCCGGCGCTGGCCAGTGTGTCCATGGAACAGGGCCGGGTTGCCGTCTGCAATGCGTTTGAGATTCCCTTCAAGGACGCCGTGGACACGCTGGCCCCGCTGGGGGTATATACAATCCCCGAGCTGGCCATGGTGGGCATGACCGAAGAGCAGGCCCGGGCTGACGGCATTGACGTGGAGACGGGAAGCGCGCCCTTCGCGCTGAACACGCGGGCCATCATATCCGGCAGCACCGAAGGCTTCATCAAGCTCGTCTTCCGCCGGGACACCAAGCAGCTGCTCGGCGTCCATATCGTGGGCGAGACCGCTGGGGAACTGATCCACCTCGGCCAGTCCGTGCTGCACGTCGGCGACACCATCGACCGGTTCATCAACGCCACGTTCGCCGTCCCAACCCGCACCGACCTGTATAAATACGCGGCCTACGACGGTCTGCAACGCATGACCGGGCGCACGTCGCAAGCGCCCAGGAGCCCCGCCCAGCCGCCCGCTTCAAGCCCACCCGATCACGCCCGACCCGCCCTTGCCCGGCCTGAGCTAGTGGCCCGGTCCTGAGTTCCTCGATCACCACGCGAGGCCGGGCGGCCCCGGGGAATCACACCTCCGGACTTCCACGGATCTGCGCGAAACAATCTCCCGTTACGCGGCTCCTGCCATCCTGACCGCCAGGCCGAATAGCGGGAGCGCTGGGCTGCGACGCGTTCCCCGCAGAGCCTCGCTTCGGACCTGGCCGGCGGCAACACCAGCCGGCGGTCCGGCAGCCCGCGATCTCGCGGGTGGTCCCCGTCGAGTAAGCCGAGATCTTTCGGTGACAAGGCACCGGGGCCTGGTCTGGCCAGCGAGGAAGGGAGCTTGGTGCTCACTTGGGTCCGGCTTGGGGTGTGGGGCTGAGCGGCACGCAAGCGGGGACCAAGAGCCCGACCGCACGCTCGTGGCGTACGTAGTCGTCGGCGCGCGAGCCACAGCCGCCGCCGCGAACGAGATGTCACTCCACCGGAAAGGAGCACCGATGACCTCCTCGCAACGCCGCACGGTGACGATCGTCTGCGTCGCCACGGCCATGTTGATGCTCGACATCGCCGTGGTGAACACCGCGCTGCCGCGCATCGCCCGAGACCTGCACAGCGGGATCACTGACCTGCAGTGGGTCGTCGACGCCTACACCGTCGTCCTCGCCGCCTTCGTGCTCACGGCCGGTTCGCTCGCCGACCGCTTCGGTCGGCGGCGCGGGCTCCGGCTCGGTCTCGTCCTGTTCACCGGCGCGTCAATCGTCTGCGCGTCGGCGAACAGCATCGCCGTCCTCGACGTCGCCCGTGGCGTCCAGGGCCTCGGTGCCGCGATCATGTTCGCTACCTCGCTCGCGGTGCTCGCCGCGGCGTTCCCGGAGGCGAAGGACCGCGCCGGTGCCTTTGCGGCCTACGGGGCGAGCATCGGGGCATCGTTCGCCGTTGGGCCACTCATCGGCGGGCTCTTTACCACCGAGCTCGGATGGCGCTCGATTTTCATCGTCAACGTTCCCCTCGGGCTGGCCACGCTCGCCGGCACGAGGAGCGTGCGGGAGTCACGCGACCCGTCCCCCCGGCGGCCCGATTGGCTCGGCCAGGCGCTGTCGGCGGCTGGGCTCTTCCTCTTGGTGCTGGCGCTCCTTCGTGCCAACGACGTCGGCTGGTCAAGCATGACGACCGTTGCCGAGCTCGCCGCGGCGGCGGTCCTGCTCGTCGCCTTCCTCGTCGTCGAGCGGCTGGTGCATGAGCCGATGCTGCCGATGAGGATGTTCCGGAACCGGGCCTTCAGCGGCGCACAGGTGGCCGCCTTCGCCATCTCGGGCTCGTTCTTCGCGGTCTTCTTCTACCTCACCCTCTACCTCCAGGGCATCCTCCACCTGTCGCCGATCCAGGCCGGGCTGGCGATTCTGCCCTCGACGGTGCTGCTGTTCATCGTCTCGGGGGCGAGCGCCCAGCTCGTCGGACGGGTGTCGTTCCGGACCATGATCGCAGGAGGCCTCGTCGTTGTGGCATTGGGGCTTCTCGCGATGACGATGGCCGGCGTCCGCTCATCGTGGACGGTGCTGTTGCTCGGCGAGATCCTCGCCGGCGTCGGCACCGGAGTGTTCAACCCGGCCGTCGCCCACGTTGCCCTGGCCAGCGTCTCGGGCCGGGACAACGGCCTTGCAGCAGGAGTGAACGACGCATTTCGCCAGACCGGGATCGCCATGGGGATCGCGGTCCTCGGCGTTCTCATCCCGGCCCGAGACGCGCTCGAGACGGGCTCGGCCTCCGCCTACGTCCACGGCCTCCACACCGCGCTCATCGTCGGCGCGGTGGTGTGCGCACTGGGCGCTCTGGCGTCGGCGGTGCTCCTTCGCCGTCCAGCCCTGCTCGGCGTAAGCGACGCTCCGCCGCGGGTGATCGCGGCCGCGGATGCGGCCTAGGGACTGGCTCGGGCCTCTTCGAGATGGAGTTGGTCGCAGCGAAGGCCGAAGAGAGGAGACCTCAAGCGCGCTGATCCCTCTAGAGCCGATGCCCGAGCATAAGGCGGATCGGCACGCGGGCGGCGTTGGCCTACGGCCCGGCCGACCGCTGGCGGCGGCGGGACCAGGACCAGCTTGGTGCCCTTGCCACGTACTCGCAGCACCCGGTGGCCGCGCTTCGGCGGAAGCCTCCGTGGTGCTACGCAAGAGCAGGCCGCGCCCTGTCTCGGCGTTCCTTCGATGGCGAGCTCTGCCCGTGTGTCTGGGGAATCGATCGATTCCTCTGCGACGGCGGGATGGGATACTCGGTAGTCGTGGTGGGAGCGAACGGCGATGCTCGCGGCGGCCTGCTCCTTGGCCGGGATCCCGAGCTGGCCCTGATCGCCGCCCGCCTGGCCGACTGGGAGGTCGGCACTGCCATCCTGGTCCGGGGACCGGCCGGCATCGGCAAGACAGCGCTCGTCGACGAGGCCGTGCGGCGGGTCGGCCCGTCCAGGCGGATCTTGCGGACGGCTGGCAACTCGTCGGAGACGGGGCTGGCCATGGCCGGGCTTTACCAGCTTCTTCAGCCGTTGCTGCCTTTGGCTGACCTGATCCCGGAGCCTAGGCAGGCGGCTCTGCGGGTTGCCTTCGGTATCATCTCTGGTTCGCGACCTGAGCCATTCGCGTTGGCCATGGCGACCCTGGACCTGCTGGCCGACGCGGCTGCCGAGCAGCCGCTGCTGGTGGTGGCCGAGGACCTGCAGTGGCTGGATCCAGCGACGGTCGGCGTGCTGAGCTTTATCGGACGGCGCCTCGAGCGCGACCCCGTTGTGCTGCTGGCCACGACCCGGGACGACGAACCCGACCCCTTCCAGGGCGCCGTCGGCTGCGTGCTCGACCTGGAGCCGCTCGCCGCCGGCGACTCGCGCCGGCTACTGGTCTCCGTCGCGCCGGGCCTCAGCAGCGCGACCCAGGCCGGGGTGCTCCGGGTCGCCGAGGGCAACCCGCTCGCGTTGGTGGAGTTGCCGAAGACGGCCAGCCTGACGTCGCGGTCAGCGGGCGGTTCCGAGTGGCTGCCGCTCACCCAGCGCCTTCAGGCCGCCTTCGCCGCACGTGTCGAGCGCCTGCCGCCTGCGGCCCGGACCGCTCTCACCCTGCTGGCGCTGCACGACTCACAGTCGCTGCCGGAACTATTCGATGCGCTTGGCGCCGCGGGCGGCCCGGCGGATCTAGAGGTCCTGGAGCCGGCCATTGTCGCGGGCCTCGTCCAGCTGTCGGACGGTGAACTGCGTTTCCGCCACCCGCTGATGCGATCGGCCGTGTATCACCTGGCGTCGCCGAGCAGCCGGGCGGCTGGGCACCTGGCGCTGGCGCGAGCCGTGGGCCCCGGCACCGACCGGGGAATCCTGCACCGCGCCCAGGCGGCGACCGGGCACGACGAGGCCCTGGCTGCCGAGCTCGAGCTGGTCGCCGTCCGAGCCGTCGGACGCGGTGCCGTCTCGGCCGCGGTGTCCACGCTGGCCCGCGCTGCAGAGCTCACGACCTCGGTGCCGGACAAGCGCCGGTACCTGTTCGGGGCGGCGGTCCTCGCCTACGAGCTCGGCCAGGCCGATGTCGGGGACGCGCACCGCGCCGTCCTGGCTCTGCTGGCCGACGACGAGCACGCACGTCTCCTACTCGAAGAGCTCGGCGAGATGGCCGATGCTGGCGCCGGCGGCGGAGTCGCCCGGATCCAGGCCCTTATCGGCCTGGCCGAGCGGTCACGCCGGCTCGGCGACGAACCGCTTGCAGAATGGTTCCTCCGCTCGGCGGCGTACCGCTGCTGGATGCGTGAACCGGGAAACGCCGTGGCCCGCACCATAGCGAGACTCGTCACGGATACGGCGGACTGGCTGGGCGACCCGCAGCGCGCCATCCTGCTGGCTTACGCCGATCCGATTGCCAGCTCCTCGGCCGTAACCGAAATCATGCGCGCCGTGGTTACTACCGATCTGGACTCGGTGACTGTCTATACCCTGGGCCATGCCGCGTCCTGCATCGGGGACTTCGAGCGGGCCGACATGTTCTACGCCGACGCCGTGGCACGGCTCCGCGCTGAGGGGCGGCTTCAGGTCCTCGCCCGGGCGGTCGTGATGCAGGCGTGGGCGGGGCTGCGGCGGGGCCAGTGGTCGACGGCCATGCCCTTGGCGGAGGAAGGCTGCCGGCTGGCCGAGGAATCCGGTCAGGCGGAGTGGCTGGCGGCCGGTTTCGCCGGCCGGGCCATGGTGGCGGCCCTGCGCGGGGAGCTAGCCGAGGCGGCGCCCGCGGCCGATCGCGCCGAGCGGATCGCTGTCCCCAGCCGAATGACCAACGTGGTGGCGATAACGCTGCTTGCGCGGGCCACTGCGGCGGCAGCAGAAAGCAACTTCTCCGCAGCTTGGGACTACCTGAGCCGACTGCACCGCAAGGCCGACCCGGGCTCAAGTCCGTACCAGGCCTTGTGGTCGCTGTCGCATCTGGCGTACGCCGCGGTCCAGTGCGACCGGGTCGATCGTACTCGCGAGATGATCCAGAAACTGACCTCACGGTTGCCGCCGAAGCTGGTCGTGCCGACGCTGCGAATGAACGTGACCTACGCCGATGCCCTGCTGGCTCCCGACGAGCTTATCGAGCAGCGCATCCGCGACGCGCTGGACCGCGACGTAGGCAGCTGGCCGTTCGAGCGCAGCCGGATGCAGCTGATGCTCGGGTCCCGGCTGAGACGGCGCAAGCAGATCCAAGAAGCACGTGAGCTGCTGCGGGCGGCCCGGGACGGCTTCGACAGCCTGGGAGCCCTGCCGTGGGCCGAGCGGGTCCGCGAAGAGCTGCGGGCTGCCGGGGTGCCGAGCCGTGCGCCGGCGCCGATGGTGTGGAGCTCACTGTCGGCCCAGGAGCTGCAGGTCGCACGGATGGCGGCGGAAGGACTCTCGAACCGCCAGATCGGAGAGCGCCTCTACCTGTCGCATCGCACCGTGGGCAGCCATCTTTACCGCATCTTCCCCAAGCTCGGCATTACCGGTCGGGCGCAGCTGACCGCCATGAGCCTTGACCTGCCGACGGTACCGCCTCCCTTAGCGGGTCGGCTAGATATCCCGCACGATGACTGATCTTGCCGCCAGCGGCCGGTCGGCGCCGCGCAGAGGTTGCACTGATCCGCCGGGCCGGACCGGCCCGTCGCCGGTGTGAACGGCGCGGAGTTATCGCCTTAGGAACTGGGAGTACGGTTTCGTAGAGTGCCTGGTCACGCTTACAGGCCGAGGCCGGTGATTTTCCTCTGGACCTCGGCGGTGCCGCCGAAGCCCAGCAGAATCTGTTTGCCATGTAGTTGCGTGACGGGCTCTTTTCGAGCTCGCCTTATACAGGAATGCCAATGGGGGACACGCTCCTGCCGCGGAAGCCTGGCTTTACTTTCGCCAGGAAGCGCCGCAGGCCCCGCTTCGATTGCGATGCGACTCATTCACCGGGCACTTTCATCCGCATTCCCCGTGCTCTGTGTGCCCGAAGCACGGTGCATACTGAAACGTGGTCACCATGTCGCGTTTCGTTGTGCAACTTCACGACGCGACGAGGCTGCATTTCGACTTCCGCCTGCAGTCAGGTGAGGTGCTGCGCTCGTGGGCGGTGCCCAAAGGACCCTCGCTGGACCCTAAGATCCGGCGGCTGGCCGTGCCAGTCGAGGACCATCCGATGTCGGCAGGAGACTTCGAAGGTGTCCGCGACGGGCAGGTACGCGGCACCGGCGCGGTGATCATCTGGGATGAGGGGATTGCCGAGATCCTGCGCGACGAGCCCGGGCATCTGTCGTTCGTCTTGCATGGCCGGAAGCTTTCCGGCGGCTTCGCGCTGACGCGGACCGGGGATTCGCGCTGGATTCTCGTCAAGGTCCGCGACGACGATGCGCGCCCAGGTTCGGACGTCGTGGCTGAGCGGCCGGAGAGTGTGCGAAGCGGCCGGACCTGGCAGGACCTGGTACGGCGGTCCGGTGATTAGGCTGCGGCAGTTGCCGGGCTTGGCGCGTGCCGGTTACAGGCCCTGCTTGTTCAGCCAGGCCAGGCACGCCTCGGCCACCTCGGGCCAACCAGAGTCAATGGTGAGTGAGTGACCCCGGTCGAATTCCTCCAGGTCGGTCACTGCATCGGAGTGCCGGTATTGCTTCAGCGTTGACTTGGTGATGACCTCCGGCACCGTGTGATCCTGCTTGCCCATGGTCAGCAGCAGCGGCCCCCGGCTTTCGTTAGCGGTATTGACCTTCGCCGGCGAATGCAGCGAGAAGTTGGCGGCCGCCGCCTCGAACAGCGGCTTGGCGGGGGCCGGGATGGTCCAGCGCTCGTAGAGGGCATCGGACTCCTCCTCGGGCAGGGCGTTACCGAAGCTGTAATGGAACTCCTTGGCCGTCAGCGAGACAGCCCGGTGCTTGTTGGCCGGGTTCTTGAAGACTGGCAGGGTCGCGTGCAGCGCCGACAGCGGCAGCGGCAGCACGCCCTTGATCTGCGCGGCGTCGATGCCGATCGCCCCGGCCGCGTAGTCCATGCCGAGCAGTTTCTCGGCGATCATCCCGCCGAAGGAGTGCCCGATGATGATCGGGCGGGCTGGCAGCTGATCGATGAAGGCCGCGTAGTGGCTGG
>JASIGD010000441.1 GCA_030045295.1 Streptosporangiaceae bacterium | reverse complement strand
GCCTCGGCCGCCTGATCGATCACGCCGAACACCTTCATCCCCTTCGCGCCGATCATCCCGGTCAGCCTGGCCACGGTGTCGGCTACCGGCTGGCGGCTGAGCTTGGTGACGACATCGGTTTCTGTGGCGGTTCGGTCCTCGGTCATGGTGCAACTCCGTCCTCGGTGGTGATCGTGGTCATGGCGCGGGAGCCCTCTTTTCCACGTGAGGGTCTGTGTCTGTGCTGATAGAGCTGCGCATCCGGCGGGATCTACTGGTCGGGGATCCAGCTGCCGTGGAAGCCGAGGGGAATCCGGGCTGGCAGGTGGACGCGTGCGACTGGCTGGCTGGTGAAGTCTTGTGCGGCGAGGAGGACTAGGTCGGCGGCGCCACGGTCGGGGTTGTGGACGAAGGCCATGACGTAGCCGTCGTCCTCGGTGGCGTCGGGCGAGGTGGGGGCGAAGACCGCCTCGCCGGCGGTGGCGTCGTTGCCGAACTGGTGCGCCTGGACGGTGCCTGCGGCCAGGTCGTGTTTGAGCAGGGCGTTGGTGAACGCTTGGTCGGCGAAGTCGCCGCCGGGCGAGATGGTGGCCTGGCTGACGGCGCCGATGACGGCGCTGTAGCCGTAGCGGTGCGGCCGGGAGATGGCCCGGTCATCGACGCGGGGGAATTCCTGGGGGCGGTCATCAAGGCGCTGCTGGGTGACTCTCCCGGCGGCCGGGTCGATGATCCAACGGTCCAGCGTCAGGGGTCCGTGCCCCGAGAGCGCGGAGACGTCGTAGGCGCCGTCGTAGCGGACTAGGTCGGCCACGACCCGGCCGTCGTCGTCGTAGGCGTTGAGGGTGTGGAAGACCCAGCAGGGGTCTACCTCGAACCAGCGGATGCCGGCTGCGGGGTTGTCGCGGGGTAGCAGGCCGACCCGCGCCTGGTGCGCCGGGTTCCAGGTGTAGGGCAGCTTCAGCCCGGCCGATACCGCGTCCATGCTGAAGGTGACCGGCAGGTCCAGCAGCACCACGTAGGTGGCGGTGAGCGCGAAGTCGTGCATCATCGGCCCGCCGGGGGCAGGGATGTCGGTGCTCCGGCTTACGTGACCGTCGGTGCCGATGACGACGTGCTGGACGTAGTCCCAGGCCCAGAAGTAGGCGATGGCGTGCAGCTCCCCGGTGCGCCGGTCGAGCTTGGTGTGCGCAGCGAAGCCGCCGGGCAGCGTCCCGCCGAAGTCGCACGGCCCGAGGGTGTCCAGCTCACCGGACAGCTGGTAGGGCAGGGGACCGGCCTCCACCGTGGCCAGCAAGCGCCCGGCGTGGGCGATGATGTGGGTGTTGGCGGCGAAGTCCATGTCGGCGTGCACCGGCCCGGCCGGCCATTTCTCGCCCAGCGCCTCGGCCAGCAGCCGGGAACGGACCCAGCGGTTGCGGTACCACTCGGCCTTCCCGTCGCGCAGCCGCACGCCGTGCACCATGCCCGGGCCTAGGAACCAGTGCCCCTCCCAGAACCGGTAACCGGGATCCTCCAGCCCCAGCGGGTTAGGCCCGTTGCGCAAATAGCGGCCGGACAGCTCGGACGGCACGCTGCCAGTCACGGGCAGGTCGAAAACCGTGATCTCATCCTCAACAGGGGCAAACGGGCCGTGCAGGAAGCGATTCTGATCAGGCATCGCCAGTTCCCTTCGGGTCAGCGGACGCCAGCTGGCATCCCGTTCAGGCGGACCTGCCGGGCACAGATCCCGCCTACCGTGCCTCAACGCCGGATGTGGGCAGCGGGAAGACGGCGGCCTGGCCGCCGGGGCGGTGATCGATGGCAGCGGGGAAGACCCGGCCACCATCTTCCCGCGGCGACCGTGCCGCACTGATGAGCTGCTCACCGCGACCACGTGCCCATCTGGCTCCCTGGGATCTGCTCTGCTGCGATCATCACCTGGCCGGCGCACCTAGGGGATCGGTCAAATGACTCGGCCTGGCCCCAAGCCCGGCGATGACCCGCAGTCAGATGACCAGTGCGCCCGCGGCGCGGTCGGCGGACGCCCGGGCGGTGCCCGGGCACCTGCGGCCCGCTGATCACCGGCGTGTACTCGCGCGTGTAGAGCGACGGGCGTATCGTGCCAGGCAGGGATCTGTCTATGTTCTGGGCTGGCGGGCGTGGCAGAGGTTCTGGTCGGGCGTAGCGGCGAACTCGCGCTGATGAGCGCGTTTTTCGGGCGGGCCAGGACTCGCGGGGAGGCGCTGCTGCTTTTCGGGGAGCCAGGCGCTGGTAAGACGGCCCTGCTGGACGCGGCGGCCGACGCAGCAGCCGAGGCTGGCATCTTGGTGCTGCGTGCCGCCGGGGCGGAGTTCGAGGCCGATTTGGCCTTTTCCGGGCTGCATCAGGCCCTGCTTCCCTTGCTCGATGAGTTCGGGCAGCTCAGCGCCGCGCACCGGGACGCGCTGAACATCGCCCTGGGTTACGGTGAGGGTCCGCCGCCGGATCGGCTGCTGCTGTCCACCGCGACACTGACGGTGCTGCGGCAAGCGGCCGCGGCCAGCCCGGTGCTCGTGATCATCGATGATCTGCCCTGGCTGGACCGGGCCAGCGCCGGGGTGCTCGGGTTCGTGGCTCGCCGCCTGGACGGCAGTCGCGTCGGTTTCCTGGCTGCGTGCCGGACGGGACAAGAGAGCTTCTTCGAGCGGGCCGGCCTGCCGCAGCACGAGCTTGGGCCGCTGGATGAGGAGGCGGCGAGCGGCCTGCTCAGTTCCCGCTTCCCGGAGCTAGCGCCGCGGGTTCGCCAGCGGGTAGTGGCTGAGGCTCAAGGGAACCCGCTCGCCCTGCTGGAGTTGCCGGCGTCGCTGAGCGGCGCGCAGCGTGCCGCGGCCGAGGCGCTGCCCGTCGTCCTGCCGCTGACCCGGCGCCTGCAGGCCCTGTTCTCATCCAGGGCCTTGGATCTTCCCGGACCGGCCCGCTGGCTGCTCCTGCTCGCGGCGCTGGACGGCACCGGAGACCTTCGCGTCCTGCAGGCAGCCGCCGGACAGCAACAGATCGAAGACCTCGCCCCCGCGGAGCAGGCAGGGCTCGTGCGCGTCGATGATCGCTCCGGCCGGGTGGTCTTCCGCCATCCGCTGATCCGGTCCGCGATCGTTGAGCTGTCGACGAGCAGCGACCGCCGCCGGGCCCGCCGGGCGCTGGCCGCCCAGCTGGCGCATCAGCCTGAACGGCAGGCATGGCACCTGGCCGAGGCGGCGCTCGGGCCCGATGAGGAGACAGCGGTCCTGCTCGAGCAGGTAGCGCAACGGCTCATGCGGCGCGGCGATGCCACGGGCGCAGTAGACGCACTGCTGCGCGCCGCCGAGCTAAGCCAGAGTGGCACCAGCCGGAGCAGGCGGCTCGCCCAGGCCGCCTACCTCGGAGCCAGGGCGACCGGAGAAGCCGGCAACGTCCCGCAGTTGCTCGCTGCCGCCCGCAGCGCCGACCCGGAACTAAGCGGGTCGCTGCCTGCTGCGTTGGCGGCCGCGCACCTCCTGCTGAACGCGGATGGCCATGTCGACACCGCCCGCCGGCTGCTCGTCGGCGCGATCGAGGCTAAGGCCGGGCCGTATGACGCCAGCGACGACACCATCATCCAGGCCCTGCACGCGCTCTTTCTGGTGTGCTATCAAGGCGGGCGAGCCGAGCTGTGGCCGTCTTTCGACGCGGCGGCCGGCCGCCTCGGCCCGCACCTCCCGGCTGACCTGTCCTTGCTCCGCCAGACCATCGCCGACCCGGCCCGGACGACCGCGTCGGTCCTCGCCGAGGTGGATAACGCCATTAGTGATCTGCGCGACAAGGTAGATCACTGGCGCATCCTGATAATCAGCGCCGCGGCTGTCTTCACCGACCGGCTGGCCGAGTGCCGGGAACCGTTGCTGCGGGTGGTCCGCGACGGCCGGGTCGGCGGCGACGTCGCCTCGGCCATCAACGCGCTGACCAACTTGTGCCTTGGCGACTTTATGGCTGGCAGGTGGGACGAAGCTCAGCAGGCGGCCGACGAGGGCCTCGAGCTGTGCCAGACCATCCCCTACCCGCTGCTGGCGTGGACTGCTCGCCACCGCAGGGCGGTACTCGCCGCCGCGCGCGGTGACTGGGACACGGCCCAGGCGCTAGCCGGCGAGATGACCCTGTGGGCCGCGCCCAGAGGAGCCGGTCAGGCCGAGGCCGCCGCCCACCAGGTGAGCACGCTTGCCGCACTGGGGCGAAGTGATTTCGAGGACGCCTACCAACATGCAGCGGCGATCAGCCCGCCGGGTGTCCTGGCCTCATACGTCCCGCTCGCCCTGTGGGTGCTCATGGACCTGGTCGAGGCCGCCGTCCGCACTGGCCGCCGCACCGAGGCAGCCGCCCATGTCACCGCCATGCGCGACTCCGGCGTCGCCGCCATCTCGCCCCGGCTGGCCCTGCTGGTCGGAGGGTCGGAGGCGATCGCCGCGCCAGACCAGGGCGCACTCGGGCTGTTCGAGGAAGCACTCGCGGTCCCCGGTGGTGATCGCTTTCCGTTCGACCTGGCCCGGGTGCAGCTCCTTTACGGCGAACGGCTGCGACGGGCCCGGGCCACGAAGGAATCGCGGCCGCATCTGGCTGCTGCTCTGGAGACCTTCGAGCGTCTCGGTGCTAGGCCGTGGGCCAGCCGGGCCGCCAGCGAGCTCCGGGCAACCGGGCAAACCCAGACCCGGGCCGAGCAGCGGGACCGCGACTTGCTCACGCCGCAGGAACGCGAGATCGCGATGCTGGCCGCCGCCGGGCTGACCAATAAGGAGATCGGCCAGCGGCTTTTCATGTCGCATCGGACCGTCGGAGCCCACCTGTACCAGATCTTTCCGAAGCTCGGCATCACGTCCCGGGCGGCGCTGCGCGACGCGCTCACATCCCAGCCCCCAGAGCGCCAAGGCGCGAATCGCGGCTAGCCGTTGACCTCAACGAACGCCCGGCAGGTCCGGTGACTCCGAGGAGCCGCACCGCAGCGGCTGCTGATCATTGCCTCAGAAATCGGCGCGCACCTTCCTAGGTCCCGTGTCCTGGACCGCGTACTAACTGGGGACGCCGACGTCGCTGGCTCCCGGCGGGTCCTGTGGCGTGGGCAGGAGGGGTCGTGGTTCCTCCAGCGCGAATTCCACTGCGCGCCTGTCTCCGGCGGACCGTCCCCACGCCCGGGCCTCGTCGAATGCCGCGTTGCCCATGGCGGAGCGCAACGTGTCCAGGACATTATCGTCGTTCGGGGCACGTGGCACGTATGCGTGCAGCCAGCCGCTGCCCCTGGATTCTAGGAGCGAGCGTGCGGCTGTCAGCAGGCGTACGGCCCGCTGCAGGTTGTCCTGCTGCCGGGCGACCGCCGCCAGCTCCTCAAGGTAGTACGCGGCGCTTGTGTCGTCCCGGGCCTCGGCCGCCAGCGACAACCCTTCCTTCAGAAGTCCTGCCGCGCCGCCCAGATCGCCGCGTGCCTGGCTGCTGAGCGCCAGGTCGTAGAGCGAGACCAAGATGGTGATCCGGTCTTGCGCACGGCGGGCTGCGCTCAAGCCCTCCCCGAAGAGCCGCGTTGCCTGGTCGTGTTTCCTCTGGCTGAGCCGGATCTGACCGAGGTAGTTGGACGCCAAGGCGGTGGTCAGCAGGTGCTGAAGGCGCTCGTAAATGGAGAGTTCGTCCTGGCCCACCTCCTTGAGCGCTGCCCGGCTCTGATCGAGCAACTCGCTGGCTGCGACGAAATCGTGACGCAGTGCTGAAAGGTGGCCCAGGACGCTCAAGACGGTCGCTTTCAGCGCCACGCCCCGCTTTTCCCTCACCTGCGGGTACAACGGCAAGCTCTGCTCGAAAAGGGCCTGTGCCCTGGCCTGGTCCCCGTTCGCCATGAAGATGAAGCCGGTTCCGGTGAGCGCCACGGCACGCTGGTACGGCGGAAGGCGCCCGCTCCCGGCCGCGATTTTCTCTCCCAGGCCGGCCAGCTCCGCGGGGTGGCCGTGGAGCCACCAGAACCGCCACGTGACCCAGAACAAATCCACCGCCGGCTTGAGCTGATCCTGGTCCACGAGCCAGGACATCGCGGCCCACAGATTGTCGTGCTCGGTCTCTAGCCGGTCCAGCCACCCCAGCTGCCCGCGGCCCTGCAGCTCGGCCGCTGTCGGCTCGGCCAGCGCGAGAAAGTAAGCGGCGTGCCGGTCGTGTGCCTGCCGCCAGCCGGCGCCCTCGCGCAGACGTTCCAGGGCGTACTCCCGGATGGTCTCAAGGAGCCTAAAGCGCGGCTCAGCGCTGCGAGTCTCCGCCTGTACCAGGCTGTTGTCCACCAGCGAGCCCAGCGTGTCCATCACCTGCCCGCCACGGTCCAGATCCGCCCGGGGGACGGCGTCGGCCTCGCCGCCGACCGCCTCCACGGCGGACAGGCTGAACGTGCCCGCGAACACCCCGAGCCGGGCGAACAGCGCCTGCTCGCCAGCAGACAGCAGGCCGAAACTCCAATCCAGGGTGCTCCTGAGCGTCCGCTGCCGCTCCGGCAGGTCGCGCGCTCCGCCGGTCAGCAAACTGAACCTGTGGCCCAGCCGCGAAAGCAGCATCTGCGGGGGCAGCAGCTTCACCCTGGCGGCGGCCAGTTCGATAGCCAGCGGCAGCCCGTCCAGCCGGCGGCAGATCTCGGCCACAGCTTCGGCGTTCTCGCTGGTCAGCTCGAATCCTGGGGCCGCGGCGCGTGCCCGCTCCACGAACAGGCCGACCGAGGCGCACTGCAGCAAGCCTGCAGTGTCCCCTCCGGCCCTTGCCTGCGGAACCGGCAGCGCCGGCACAGCAAACTCATGCTCGCCGCGGATCTTGAGCACTGTCCGGCTGGTCACCGGCGCCACCACCGCAGGCGCGGCGCGCAAGAGATCTGCCACCAGCGGAGCCGCCTCGGTCACCTGCTCGAAGTTATCGAGCACCAGCAACAGCTGGCGGCCGCGCAGATACGACTTCACATCGCCGATCAGCCTGGCGCCCGACGTGCTCAGCCCCAGCCCAGCGGCGATCACGGCCGCGACCAGCTCGGCGGCACGGACCGAAGCGAGATCAACGAAGCGCGCACCGTCAGCGAAGCTCGCACGGAGCCGGTCCGCGACCTCGACCGCGAGCCGGCTCTTCCCGACCCCTCCCGGGCCGGTCAAGGTCACCAGGCGCACGCCCTCCCG
>JASIGD010000440.1 GCA_030045295.1 Streptosporangiaceae bacterium | reverse complement strand
CACGACGACGAACGGGCCGTCTACACCGTGGCGCACCAGCTCAGCCGCACCGGCCGCCTAGACCGGGACGGCTACGATGCCGCGCACGCCTTCCTCGGCGACGCCGGGATGGTCGAGCTGATCTCGCTGTGCGGTTACTACACGATGATCTCCTTCCTGCTCAACGCGCTCGACGTGCCGCTACCGCCCGGCGCCGCGCCAAAGTGGCCGGATCATCACGCTGCCGGCTGACCGGGCCAGGGGTGCCGGCGGTCGGGGGGGCACGCGCATCGGCTGGTACTGACCGCGGCGCGACCGGCTTCGGATGGCGGGATGGCAAGCTGTACCTAGTGCCGGCACTCCTCACTCCCGGCAAGTTAGCCGCCTCCACGGGATTGACGCACGATATGACCACAGCGGATGCTCCAGCCCTCCGGTACTCCTCGGCACCGGGGCGGTGGGTACTGGCGATCACCGTGCTCGGGTCGGGGATCGCCGCGCTGGACGCCACGGTCGTCAACATTGCCCTGCCCACCATCGGACGCGATTTTCACACAGGCATCAGTGCCCTGCAGTGGGTGATGACCGGCTACACGCTGACGCTCGCCGCCTTCCTGCTGATCGGCGGCTCGCTGGGCGACCGCTTCGGGCGGCGCAAGGTTTACCTGATCGGCATCACGTGGTTCGCGCTGGCGTCGGCGGCCTGCGGGTTCGCCCCCGACGCGGCGTTCCTCATCGTCACCCGGATCTTGCAGGGTGTCGGCGCGGCGCTGCTCACGCCCGGCAGCCTGGCAATCTTGGAAGCGTCGTTCGCGCCCGCTGATCGCGCCCGGGCGATCGGGGCCTGGTCGGGCCTTGGCGGTGTTGCTGTCGCCGCAGGCCCGCTGATCGGCGGCTACCTCATCACGGCCGTGTCCTGGCGGTGGATATTCTTCATCAACATCCCCATCGCGGCGGCGGTTATCGCGCTGGGCGCCCGGCACGTCCCCGAGTCGCGCGACCCGGATGCCACCGGCAGGCTCGATTACACGGGCGCGCTGACCGCGGTGACGTTCCTGACCGGCATCACGTTCGCGTTCATCGAGGCCCCCGTGCTCGGCTGGTCGTCGCCCGCCGTACTCGCGATGGGGCTGATAGGCTTCGCGGCGCTGGCCGCCTTCCTGGTCCGCGAGCGCCGTGCAGCCTCGCCGATGCTGCCGCTCTCGATCTTCCGGGAACGGCAGTTCACGGCGACCAATGCGGTGACGTTCATCGTGTACGCGGCGCTGACCGGCGCGACCTTCCTGCTACCGGTGATGCTCCAGGTCGTATGGGGTTATTCGCCGCTCGCGTCGGGCCTTGCGCTGCTGCCGCTGACCGTCATCATGCTCGCGCTGTCTGCCCGCTCCGGGCGGCTCGCGTCGCGGATCGGGCCCCGGCTGCAGATGAGCGTCGGCCCGGTCGTGGTCGGCGCGGGACTGGCCATGCTCAGGTTCAGCACGGACGGGTCCAGCTACGTACGTTACGTGCTGCCCGCGGTCATCGTTTTCGGGCTCGGGCTCGCGATCACGGTCGCGCCGCTCACCGCAACCGCGATGAGCTCGGCGCCCGCGCAGCACTCGGGCACCGCGTCAGCGATCAACAACGACGTGGCCCGGTTCGGCGGTCTGCTGGCGGTCGCCGTGCTGCCGGCGCTCGCGGGCATCACCGGCACGTCCTACCTGCACCCCGACGCGCTGGCCGCCGGGTTCAGGACCGCGGTGCTGATATCCGGCGGGCTGTGCGCCGCGGGCGGCGTGCTCGCCGCGTTCACGATCACCAACCCGTCGCGGGCGCCCGTCCCAGCGGGTACGCCCGAACCCGAAGAATGCCTGCACTGCGGCCTCGACGCGCCGCCCTTGACAACCAGCGCCAGCCAAACGCCTGCCGCGCGATAGCCAACCACGTGGCCTGCTACCCGATCGGGGCGCCACCGCTGGGAGTTGGCCCGCTCGCTTCGCGCGGCACCGATCCGGCGCTCGGCACGGGCCGCAGGAGGCCTCGTTGGAGTACGAGCGGCACCAGCAGGTCGCGATAGCCGTGCTCGTCGAACAGCACGGTCACCTGGTCGCCGTCGTAGCGCTGCACCGTGCCCTCGCCCCAGTGCTCGCTCACCACGCGCGCACCGACGGCGAACGGGACGGCGCCCTGCGCGGCCTCGGCGTGAGCCAGGTCGTTGTCGCAGTTCCCGCAGGGGCCGGGGTAGTCCTGCCCGAAGTAGGAAAGCAGGAACGAACGACGGCAGCCGGTGTGCTCCGCGTAGCGGCGCATCATCTCCAGCCGCGAGCGCTCCACCTCGTGCTGGCGGTGCGCCTCCGCCTCAGAGGCCTGCAGCGCGGCCGCTACGCCCATCGCCCCGGTCCAGCGAACGCCGCCGTCCGCCTGCCACGCCGCCGCGCCAAGATCGACGAGGCGGGTGAACGCGGCCGTCTGCTGCCGCGCGCCCAGCTCCACGCGCTGACCGGAGGCGAGCGCGGCCGCGACCCGCGCGACAGCCGGGCCGGAAACCCCGCCCGCGGCCAGATGACGGGCCGCCGCGAAGTCCTCGGTGCGGTACACCAGGCGGGCGTACGACGGCTGGCCGTCCCGGCCGGCGCGTCCGATCTCCTGGTAGTAGGCGTCGAGCGAGGCTGGCGGGTCGGTGTGCAGCACCCAGCGCACGTCCGGCTTGTCGATCCCCATGCCGAACGCGACCGTCGCGGCGACGACGCGGGCCGAGCCGCCGAGGAACGCGGCCATCGCGACGTCCCGCTCGCGCTTGGAGAGCCCTGCGTGGTAGAGCGTCACGTGCTCGCCCGCCGACGCGAGTGCGTCGTGCGCTGCCCGCGCGCCGGCGTGCGTCGCCGCGTACACGACCCCGGGGCCGGCCAGCCCGGCCACCGCGCGCACAAGCTCCCGCTGCTTGTCGGGGAGACCGCGTACGCGGTCTACCGCCAGCTGGATGTTCGGCCGGTCGAAGTCGCCGACCACCAGCACGGGATCGCGCAGGCCGAGCCGGTGCTCGATCTCCTGCCGCACCGGCGGCGCGGCCGTCGCGGTCAGCGCCAGGCGAACCGGCGCGCCTACCAGCTCGGCCTGGGCTCCGAGCAGCATGTAGTCCGGGCGGAAGTCCTGGCCCCACTGGCTGATCAGGTGCGCCTCGTCAACGGCGAAGAGCCCCGGCCGGGCGCGCTGCAGCGCCTGGCGAGTCTGTTCGTTCACCAGCTGCTCGGGCGAGACGAAGACGAACGTGCCGGAGTCGCACGCGGCGACGAGAGCGGCGGCGTGCGCGCCCGCCGACTGCTGCGAGTTGAGGACGATGGCCGACAGGCCTGCCGCGCGCAAGTGCGCGAGCTGGTCATCCTGCAGCGCGATGAGCGGCGAGACGACGACCGTCGGCCCGGCTCGCAACAGCCCCGCGAGCTCGTAGATCGCCGACTTCCCGCCGCCGGTCGGCAGCACGGCCAGCACGTCGCGCCCGCCGACCAGCGCCTCGACCGCGCGCCGTTGCCCGGGACGAAGACGCTCGAAGCCGAGGCGCTCTCGCGCGAGTTCTTCGATCACCGCCTCACCATAGCCGTACCGCGGTCTGGCCATTACGACAATGCCAAGCGGTGCGGGAAAGGCGTGATCAGCGAAATAGCGGCATTTGCCGGGCGGCAGCCACTTAGCGCGACTTGAGACCGTAGCGTCGGCGCCATCTGCCCCCTTGCCGCGGACGGCGAACTGAGACGAAAGTGGGCATCATGACGAATACGCATGAGGAAGCACCGAAGGTCCTGGACCTGCCGATCGGGCTGGACGCCACCGGGATGCGGCGCGAGTTCGACAGCCTGGGCGTGGTGGAGGTACCGGCGGACCATTACTGGGGGGCGCAGACGCAGCGGAGCCTGCAGCATTTCAACATCGGGAACGACCGGATGCCGAAGGAGGTGTACCACGCGTACGGGTACGTGAAGAAGGCGGCAGCCATC
>JASIGD010000439.1 GCA_030045295.1 Streptosporangiaceae bacterium | reverse complement strand
GAGCTCGCCGACGCCTCGATCTCGGCGAAGCCCGCCGCGCGGGCCCAGGACAGCAGGCGCCGGCCGGCGTCTGGCTGGCCGCCCAGCGCCCGCGCCACGTCCCGGTACAGGGCCTGCCACTGGGTCAGTTCGGGGTCCTCGGGGAACCAGAACATGCCGCCGTAGTCGCCGTCGCGGGCGGCGATCAGCCCGCCGGGCCGGCAGACCCGCCGCATCTCGGCCAGCGCGGCGACCGGATCGGACAGGTGCTGCAGTACCTGGTGCGCGTGCACCACGTCGAACGCGCCGTCCTCGAAGGCCAGGTGGTACGCGTCACCGGCCTTAAACATCACGTTGCGCTGGCGCCGGCGGCTGGCTTCCTGCCTGGCCATCACCAGCACGTCCTCGGCTGCGTCGATCCCGGTGACGCGGCCGTCCGGCACCCGGGCGGCCAGGTCCACGGTGATGGTGCCCGGGCCGCAGCCGACGTCGAGCACGTGCGCGTCGGCCGGCAGCCGCGCCAGCAGGTACCCCGCCGAGTTCTCCGCGGTCCGCCACCGGTGGGACCGCAGCACGCTGTCGTGGTGGCCGTGCAGGTAGACCTCGGACCGGGGCGGCATGCCCGTCATGCTCCGAACGCGACCGGAATCTCCGCGGAATCGGTCAGCCGCAGCTTGCGCCGGGCCCGCTCGTAGAACGTGGTGCGGCCCAGCCGGACCACGCGAGCGGCGGCCGGACGCGGGGCCAGGTCGATCATGTCGCCGGGCTTCACGGTCGCGACGAGGTTGCCGTCCGCCTCGACGGCGAGCTGGCCGCTGGCCGGCAGGATTTCCAGCGCCAGCTGGTCCCCGACGGAGACCACCAGCCCGCGGTTGTAGGCGGAGTGCGGCGCCACCGGCGTGACCACGAGGGCCTCCACCGCCGGGCTCACGATCGGCCCGCCGGCCGAGAAACTGTACGCGGTCGAGCCGGTCGGAGTCGCCACCACCACGGCATCGGCGGCGTAGCTGACGAACCGCTGACCCGCGGCCCGGACCGCGATGGCGGCGGTCTTCTGGCCGGGATAGCGCACGAACGCGACGTCGTTGAACGCGGTGATGACCTGGTCTTCGATGACGGCGTCCACGGCCAGCCGCGGCTCGACGGTGTATTCGTGGTCATCGATCGCGGACAGCGCGTCGGGCAGCTCGGGGACGTCTACTTCGGCCAGGAAACCCAGCTTGCCGAGGTTCACCCCCAGGACAGGGAAACGCTGCCGGTCGGCCAGCCTCATCGCGCGCAGCATCGTGCCGTCGCCGCCCAGGCTGACCAGCAGGTCCGCGAGCCTGCGCAGCTCGTCGGCGGGTACCGGATCGGCCGTGCAGGCCAGGTTGCGGATCTCGGTATCGATGCCGAGGACCCGGATGCTCCGGCGGTCCGCCCAGTCCAGCACCAGGCCGACCGCTCCGCCGCAGTCCCGCTCGGGGTGCAGCACCAACCCGACGACGTGCATCTCAGCACCAGCCCGCAGCGCGCATGGCCTCAACGTACTCCAGACCTTCGAACATCACGAGGTCCGGGCCAGGATCAGGCTGTGCCCGCTGTCTCCTTCCGGGATGAAGCGGTCCCACAGCGGCGTCAGCCCGGCCTCCGCGAGCCAGCCCAGGTAGCTGCCGGTGTCGGCGTGCTCCCAGAACATGTCGGCGCCGAAGAAGCGCTCGGTGCCCGTCCACGGCCGGGCGCCGACGATGACCAGCAGCATCCCGGCCGGGCGCAGCCAGCCCCGGATGCGGCGCAGCAGCGCCCGCTGGTCGGCGAGCGGCAGGTGGATCAGCGCGTAGAAGGACACCACCGCGTCCAGGCTGGCCGGGGTGAACTGCAGCGCCGCCATGTCGGCCTGCACCAGGCGGGCCGCGGGGACCAGCTGGCGGGCACGGCCGAGCTGCACGGCGGAGAAGTCGACCCCGATCACCTGCAGGCCGCGCCCGGCCAGCTCGCGGGTGGCCGGTATCCCCGCTCCGCAGCCCAGGTCGAGGACCCGGGCTCCGGGCGGCAGCAGGCCCGCCAGTTCCGCGACCCAGCCCGCGTAACGCCCGGCGGCGTCGTCGTCCTCGTCGCCGCGGTACGCCGGGGACATGGCGTCGTAACCGCGCCGGACCAGCGCCCGCTGCCGGGCCCGCCGGGCCCGCGCCGCCGCTTCGTCGCCGTCCACGCCACCAGTATTCCGGCCCGCCGAGACGGCGCCGGCCGCGTATGGGACGGTGTCGGTGAGAACCGACACCGAAGCCGGGAGAGCGAGCATGCGGCTGGACCTGAACTGGCGCACCGAAGACGGCGTGCGGCTGCCGATGGCGCTCTGGCACCCGGGACCCGGATACCGGATGATCTCCACCGGCGTCCTCGGCGGCGGCCTGGGCCCGCGCGAGTGGGTGCTCAACGCCCAGGTCCCGGGCTGGTACTCCCGTACCGACCCCGCCGCGCACCTGCGTGACCTGGCCCGCGGCCTGGGCCTGACCGGGCCGGGGATCGGGCTGCTCACCGCCGCCCAAGTGACCGACGTGGTCCAGCGCCAGGACGAGGGGGTGCACGCCGCCGCCACGGTCGGCCTGCGCGTCCCGACCTGGGCGGCCGCCCCGCCCGGCGGCCCGGATCCCGAGCTGGCCCCGACCGACAGCGGGCTCCCGCCACCGGGCACCATCAACGTCATCGTCTCGGTCCCGGTGCCGCTGAGCGACACCGCGCTGGTCAACGCCGTCGCCACCGCGACCGAGGCCAAGGCCCAGGCCGTCCTGGACGCGGGGTTCCCCGGCACCGGGACGGCCTCGGACGCCATCTGCATCGCCGCGCCCGCCGACCCGGGCGGCCCGCGCGGCGAGGAATTCACCGGGCCGCGGTCGCCGTGGGGAGCCAGCATCGCCCGCGCCGTCCACGCCGCCGTCCACGCCGGGGCGGTCGGCTACGCCGCCACGCTCGAGGCCCGGCTCAGGACGTGAGCGCGTGCGTCCGGCCTCAGCCGACCCGTCCGGGCAACGCGACCGGCTCCGGGACTTCGCCGGCCGGTTCAAGCCGCGCTGACGCTGTGCCGCAGCCGCAGCTCGGCCGGAAACGGCTTGAGGTACGTTTGCTCGGCCAGCCACGGCAGCTCGCCGCCGCTGGCGTAGTGGGCGAGCAGCGCGACCGCGACGATGAGCGGCTCGTCACCCCGCCGGTACGCGTCGATCCTGGCCCGCAGGTCGTCGCGCAGCGGCTGCTCGACTGACCGGCCGATCTGGCCGTACGCGTGCAGCAGCGCGTTCGCGTGACGGTCCCTGGTGGCCCGGGCCGCCATCGCGGTCAGGAACAGCTGCCGGTACGCCGCCACGGTTTCCGAGCGCGGCGCGGTCCCGGCCGCGGCGGCCACCCGCCCGGCCGACCGGCAGCGCGCCGGGTCGTGCGCCAGCAGCTGCAGCTTGTGCCGCGCGTGGAAGGCGACCAGGTCGCGCGGCTTCCAGGGCCGCGCCAGCAAGACACGCAGCCCGGCCGCGGCGAAGATGCGCTCGGCGAACGCCTCCCGAAGCCCCGGATCGTTCAGCCGGCCCTCGTCCTCCGCGGCCAGCAGCGGGAACGCCGTCAGCACCCGGTCCGCGAACAGGCCGCGCCCCCGGTCCGCGGCGGGCTGCCCGTCCTCGCCGTACCGCGGTATCCCGCTCAGGCCGCAGCTCGGCGACTTGGCCTTGAACACGTACCCGTCCAGCAGGCCGGACGGCAACGGCAGGGCCGCCATCGAGGCCGTGTGGTCCGCGGTACCGCTGCGGTTGACCAGCCGTCCGCCGGCGGTCAGCCGGATCGGCTCGCGCGGGGTGCCGAGCCCGATCTCCATCTCGGGGCAGTAGGGCACCCAGTCCACGAACGGGGCCAGCACGTCAGTGAGAAACCGGCAGCGCTTGTGCCCCCCGTTGAACCGCACTTCCTCACCCAGCAGGCAGCTTGACACGCCGACCCGCGGCCGCGGCGCCGCCTCCGGGCCACGGCCGGCCGCCTCCGGGCCACGGTCGGCCGCCTCCGGGCCCGCTTCCCGCATGCTCCCAGCCTCTCACGCTGGCCCGCGCGCGGTAACGTTCCCGGAACGCTCCTGGCGTACAGTCCCGGGCATGAGCAAGGGGGGTCCGGCGGCGCCGTCGGCTGCGGCCGGCCCGGCAGCTCGCCGCTACCGGCGGGTATCGTCCGCGATCCTGGTGGCGGTCGGATGTGCCGTCCTGGCCATGGTCGCCGCCGAGTGGCCGCTGGCCGCCCTCGCCCGCCA
>JASIGD010000438.1 GCA_030045295.1 Streptosporangiaceae bacterium | reverse complement strand
CTCGGCAAGCGCGTGGCGCTGATCGAAAAGGACAAGGTCGGTGGGACCTGCCTGCATCGCGGCTGCATCCCGACCAAGGCGCTGCTGCACGCCGCCGAGATCGCGGATCAGTCGAGGGAGAGCGCGAAGTTCGGCATCAAGACCACGTTCGACGGCGTCGACATGCCGGGCGTGCTGGCCTACCAGGACTCCGTGGTGAACCGGCTCTGGAAGGGCCTGCAGTCGACGATTGCGAGCAGGAAGATCGACACCATCAAGGGCTCGGGACGGCTGGAATCGCCGACCCGGGTCAGGGCGGACGACACGATCTACGAGGCCGAGCACGTCGTGCTGGCTACCGGGTCCGTGCCGCGGAGCCTGCCCGGCCTTGACATCGACGGCGAGCGGGTGATCACCTCAGACGACGCGCTGCGGCTGGACCGGGTGCCCGATTCGGCGATCATCTTGGGCGGCGGCGTGATCGGAGTCGAGTTCGCCAGCGTGTGGCGGTCCTTCGGCGCCCAGGTGACGATCGTAGAGATGCTTCCCCAGCTGCTGCCGCTCGAAGACGAGACGAGCGCCCAGGTGCTGCAGCGGGCGTTCCGGCGCCGCGGCATCCGCTTCGAGCTCAACAGCAGTTTCGAATCGGTCAAGCACACCGATACCGGCGTCACGGTCACGCTGGAGGGAGGGAAGACGCTCGACGCCGACCTGCTGCTGGTCGCGGTCGGCCGTGCTCCGGTGTCCGAGGGCCTCGGCTACCCCGAGGCGGGCGTGGCGGTGGAGCGGGGCTTCGTGACGGTGGACCCGCTCTGCCGGACCAGCGTCCCCTCGGTCTCGGCGGTCGGCGACCTCATCGACACGCCGCAGCTGGCTCACGTCGGCTTCGCCGAGGGGATCATGGTCGCCGAGCGGGTGAGCGGGCTTGACGTCAAGCCCATCGACTACGACGGCGTGCCCCGGATCACCTACAGCGACCCGGAGGTCGCCTCGGTGGGCTTGACCTCGGCTCAGGTCGCCGAGCGCGGCCTGGAGGTCGTCGAGGTGAACTATCCGCTGGGCGCCAACGGCAAGAGCGTCATCTTGCAGGCCCAGGGTTCGGCGAAGGTCTTCGCCGAGGCCGGCTCGGATGGCTCAGGACCGGGACGCGTGCTCGGCATCCACCTGGTCGGCAGCAGGGTGGGCGAGCTCATCGCGGAAGGCCAGCTGATCTTCAACTGGGACGCGGAGCCCGCGGACGTGGCCCAGCTGATTCACCCGCACCCGACCCAGTCCGAGATCATCGGCGAGGCGCACCTCGCGCTGGCCGGCAAGCCCCTGCACTTCCACGCCTAGTTCTTCTCCCCCGACCCAAGCCCACTCTATTTCTCCCCCAAGCCCACCCAAGGAGTCACGAAAATGTCGGTCTCGGTATCCATGCCGCAGCTCGGTGAGAGCGTCACCGAGGGTACCGTCACGCGCTGGCTGAAGAAGGAGGGCGAGCGCGTGGAGGTGGATGAGCCGCTCCTCGAGGTGTCGACGGACAAGGTGGACACCGAGATTCCCTCGCCTGCGTCCGGGATACTGCGCGGCATCGCCGTCGACGAGGACGAGACGGTCGCGGTGGGCGCGCAGCTGGCCGTCATCGACGACAGCGAAACGAGCGGGTCCGCGCCGGCGCAGGCCAGCTCCCCGCCGCGGGACGCGGCGGAGCCCGCAGCCGCAGAACCAGAACCGGCCCCTGAGCCCGAGCCAGCGGCCAGCTCGGACGGCTCGGCCGCTCAGCCCAGCAGCGCCCCGCCGCAGGCGCCCGCCTACGAGCCGCCCGCCTACGGCCGGGTCCCCGGGTCTCAGCCCTATGCTCAGCCGACCCCGCAGCCCGAGCCGGCCCCCGCGGTCGCGGCCGATCAGGCGCCCGCCCAGGTCGCGGCCTCCGAGGCGGGTCCTGGCCCCGCATCTTCCGGCCAGCCCGCGGACGAGGCGTACCCGGCGCCGACGCAGCTGCCGGGCGCCGACGAGGCGCCCTACGTCACTCCCCTGGTCCGTAAGCTGGCCGCCGAGCACGCGGTGGACCTGGAATCGGTCACCGGCACCGGGGTCGGCGGGCGGATCCGCAAGCAGGACGTCATCGAAGCCGCCCGCGCCCAGCGCGCGACGCAGGACCAGGGAACGCAGGCACCGCAAGTGCCCCAGGAGCCTCTACCGCCCGCTGTACCCCAGCGGACCCAGCAGGCCCAGAGGTCACAAGAGCCGCTGCCCTCACCGGGCGTCGAGCGGGAAGGCGCCGTCCCGGCGGCCGTGCGCCCGGCCGTGGTGCCCTCGTCGCTGCGCGGAACCACCCAGCGGATGTCCAGGCCCCGGCAGGTGATAGCGCAGCGGATGGTCGAGTCGCTACAGGTTTCCGCGCAGCTCACCACCGTGATGGAGGCCGACGTGACGGCGATCGCCAGGCTGCGCGACCGGGCCAAGGCCGACTTCGAGGCCAGGGAAGGCGTCAAGCTGACCTTCCTCCCGTTCTTCGCCCTCGCCGCCGTCGAAGCCCTGAAGGTGCACCCGAAGCTGAACGCCGTGATCGACGGTAACCAGGTCACCTACCACGACGCCGAGCACCTCGGGATAGCGGTTGACACCGAACGCGGCCTCATGGTCCCCGTCATCCACAACGCGGGTGACCTGAACATCGGCGGGCTCGCGCGCAAGATCGGCGATCTGGCTCAGCGCGCGCGGTCCGGGCAGGTCGGTCCGGACGAGCTGGCCGGCGGTACGTTCACGCTGACCAACACGGGCAGCCGCGGCGCCCTGTTCGACACGCCCATCATCAACCAGCCGCAGGTCGCCATCCTCGGTACCGGCACGGTGGTCAAGCGCCCCGTCGTGGTCACCGATCCCGCCCTCGGCGAGGTGATCGCGGTGCGTTCCATGGTGTACCTGGCGCTCACCTACGATCACAGGCTCGTCGACGGCGCCGACGCAGCCAGGTACCTGACCACGGTCAAGAACAGGCTCGAGGAAGGGGCCTTCGAGACCGAACTCGGCCTCTAGTCGTGCGCCGGGCCGGATGAAGGTCGCCGTCACCGGTTCGACCGGGCTGATAGGGACCGCGCTGGTCGCCAGACTGCGCTCCGACGGGCACCAGGTCATCAGGCTCGTCCGGCGCCCGCCCCGGTCGGCCAATGAGGTGCGCTGGGATCCGCGCACGGCCGACGCCGGGCTCGGCCCCTCCGCGCCCGCCGTTCAGGGCGCGCTCGACGGCCTCGCCGTCTGCGTGCACCTGGCCGGCGCCGGGGTCGCGAGCCGTCGCTGGACGAGCAGGTACAAGGCGCAGATCAGGGCCAGCCGGGTGCTCGGGACCCGCGCGCTGGCCAGCGCGCTGACCAGGCTCGGCTCGCCCCCCGCGACGTTCGTGGCGGCCTCGGCCATCGGCTGGTACGGCGACACAGGCGGGCGCGAAGTCGACGAGTCGGCGCCGGCCGGGAACGGCTTTCTCGCCGGGGTGGTGCGGGACTGGGAGGCGGCCGCGGACGTGGCCGTTCAGGCCGGCCTCCGCGTGGTGCATGTCCGCAGCGGCCTGGTCCTGTCTCCGGCCGGCGGATCGCTGGCCAGGCTGCTGCCCCTGGCCCGGCTGGGCCTGTGCCCCAGGTTCGGGTCGGGTCGCCAGGTCATGGCCTGGATCTCGCTGTCTGACGAGATAGGCGCGATCAAGTTCTTGCTGGACCGCAAGGACATCAGCGGCCCGGTCAACCTGACCGCCCCGGAGCCGGTCACCAATTCCGCCTTTACCGCCGCGCTCGCCGCCGCCGTCGGCCGGCGGGATCGGCCTTGGCTGCGCGTACCCGCCCCGGTCCTGCGCCTGGCCATCGGCCAGTCCGCCGCGGAGCTGCTGGCCAGCGCCAGGGTAACGCCGGAGCGCCTGCTAGACGCCGGCTACAAGTTCCGCCATCCCACCCTGCCCGAAGCCCTGACTGCCGAACTCGCCTCCCGCTGAGCCGCGGTCAGGGGGTGGCGGAGGTCGCCGGGGGCGCGGGGCTGGACGACCCGGTGGCGGAGGGCGATGGGGACGGGGAACTGGCCGGGGACGGGGACGTGGTCGCCGTCGCCGTGGGTGTGGGTGTGGGCGCCGTGGGCGTGGGCGTCCCGGACGGGGAGGAGGTGGGAGAGGTCGTAGCCGACGGGGTAACAGAAGGAGAACCGGAGGGCGTGCTTCTCGGGGCCGACGCGTGGCTGCCCTGGGCCGGCCCGACCAGGTCCGGGGTTTGGACCGGCTGGTGAGTCGTGAACAGCAGCGCCACGGCCGCGATCACGACGCCCAGGACGGCCACCGCGCCCCCGGTGGCGACGCCGGCCGCGAACGCGCGGCGGTCCCGGCGGTACTCGGTGCGCCGCCGCTCACGCAGCCAGGCGGGAAGCGTAGCCCGGCGGGCGGCCCAGCTGTTGACCGGGGCCGCGGCCAGGCCGAGCGTGGGGAAGAGCAGCAGCCCAGCCAGCAGCGGCCCGCTGAACTGGTTCACCTTGGTCAGCGAGCCGATGATGCCGGCGAACCCGAACACCGCGAGGATGGACTCGGCCCAGTTGGCCCGCAGCGCCTGCCACCAGCGGGTCTGCTCGCTGGTCTTCGGCGTGCGCAGGAACGCCGCCTTCTTCGCGAACAGGGCGAGCACGGAGGCGCGGGCCACGACCAGCGACGTGGACTGCCACATGAAGAACGCGCCGAGGGCGTCCCGCCACGACGCTCCGGTGCCGCGGCGCAGCAGGGCGATCGCGCGCACCAGCCCGAGTAGCACCATCACCGGTATCGCCGACACCAGGAACAGGGTGAGCTTGCGGAACAGCTGCCCTCCCCCGGTGGCGAGGTTGGCCGCCCCGGCCAGCAGGAAGACGAAGAACAGCAGGCCGAGCAGGTCGCCGTACCACTGCGCCGCGCCAGCCAGGTAAGCCCAGCGCTGGCCGGCGTCCAGGTGGTTCGCCGGGCTCTG
>JASIGD010000437.1 GCA_030045295.1 Streptosporangiaceae bacterium | reverse complement strand
GCGGTCTGGGTGGCCATGCTGCTGCCGGTCACCGGCGCCCCGTTCCCGTTCCCTGGACTGCCGGGGCCGTTCTGGGTGTAGACGATCAGCTGGTTGCTGGTGAGGTTGGGTCCGGCGTAGTCCAGGACGTTGCCGTACCGGGCCGCAGACAGGACGCAGACCACGCCGGCGATCAGCACGCCGACGCTGATGGCCGCGAGCGCCGAGCCCGATCGGGCCCGGTAGCGGCCCAGGTCCCGCAGGGCCAGCCGGGCCCCGATCGGGGTGCGCTTGGCGAACTTGGCCAGCGCGGCCAGGCACAGCGGGGAGAGCAGGATCACCGCGACCACGAGGGCGACCAGGCCCGCGATGACCTCGGGCGCTCCGCCGCCGTTGCTGCTCTTGCCCGCGTACCACAGCGCGAGCACCGCGATCACGGCGAAGACGACGCCGGGCACGGCCGAGCGGTGGACCTGCTTGGGCGGAGCGGGCCGTCCGGACAGGGCGGCCACGACGGAGAGCCTCGTGACCGCGCGGGCCGGACGGGAGGCCGCGAAGAACGCGGCCAGCACGGCCAGCCCCATCGCGGGGCCGATCACCGCCCACGGCAGCTGGAACTCGCCGATCACGTGGTGCGCGCTGGCCTCGACGCTGGGCCGGTAGGCGAGCCAGGCCGCCAGGCCCAGCGCGAACCCGACCAGCGCGCCGACGACGCCTACCACGACACCGTTGGCCCGCATCACGAGGCGGATGTTCTTGTCCGTGGCGCCCAGGGCGCCGAGCATCCCGAACGCGCGCAGCCGGCGCTGGGCCAGCACCGTGAAGCCGCCCACCGCCACCAGGGCGATGAGCAGCATGCCGACCGTGGCCAGCGCGAGCACGATGGTGTACGGATTGATCGGGTTGCTGGATGACTCCGATTGCGGCGTCTGGACGTTCGGCCCGATGGAGGAGGGCTTCACGCCGGGCGCGTCGAACAGCACCGATACCTCGGTCGGCACCTTGACCTGCCCCGGAATGACCAGCGCGAACTCGTCCAGCAGGCTCTGCGGGTTCTGGACGATGCCGACCACCTGGCGCGTGCTGCCGCCCTGGTGCCAGACGTCACCGATCTTGAGTCCCAGGGC
Source organism: Streptosporangiaceae bacterium (assembly GCA_030045295.1). Next base: position 1,799 of record JASIGD010000437.1, on the reverse strand, counting down.
GGAGGCCAGCCCCGGGGTCAGCGCCACCTGATCCGGCGCGGTCGGGTAACGCCCGCTGAGCAGGGAGAGCATCGGCGATCCGAACGGGCCGTCCGGGTTCTGGGCGCGCAGGTCGTAGCTGTTGATCGAGCCGGGAATGGTGAGCGCCTGATTCTCGATGACCTCGACGCGGCCGAAGCGATGCTCCAGCGCGGCGATCTGGGCGGCCAGGTGCGGGTTGGGGGCCTGGAACGTGGCGAGATCGTCCGCGGTGCCGAAGCCCGCGTTGGCCTGCGGCGGCGTGTCGGTGGCCACCGCCGCCCCGAGCACGGTGGCGCCCACCGCCACGATGATGAGCGCGAGGACCATCAACTGCTGGCGCCACTCGCGGCGGAACAGCCGCCACCCCCAGCGGATGACGGCCCGCCGGGCGGGAACGCCCCCGTTAAGGGTTCCCGCCTCGGCCGGCCTGGCGGCCGTGGCCGTGCTCATTGGACTTGTCCCAGCAGCGATTCGGGACCGGCCGGCGGCGTGGTCTGGTCGGTCACCCGGCCGTCCCGCAGGAAGACCACCTGGTCCGCCCACGAGGCCAGCTGCGCGTCGTGGGTCACCACGACGGCCGCCATGCCCTGCTGGCATGCGGCGTGGATGAGCCGCATGACCGCCTCGCCGTTGGCCGAGTCGAGCGCCCCCGAGGGCTCGTCGGCCAGCACCAGCTGGTGCCGGCCGACCATGGCGCGGGCGATCGCGATCCGCTGCCGTTCGCCGCCGGACAGCTGGTCGGGGAACTGATCAGCCCGGTTGCCCAGGCCCAGCTCTTCCAGCGCGTGCAGGCCCGCCGCGCGCGCCTTGCGGGCCGGCAGGCCGTCAAGCTCGAGCGGCAGCGAGACGTTCTCCGCCGCGGTCAGCCCGGGCAGCAGGTTGAAATCCTGGAACACGAAACCGATCGAACGGCGGCGCAGCCGCGCCTTGGCGTTGCGGGACAGCTTGGTCAGCTCTTCCCCGCACACGCGGACCTCGCCGGAGGTCGGGTCCTCCAGGCTGCCGGCGATGGTCAGCAGCGTGGACTTGCCGGATCCGCTCGGGCCCATCACCGCGACCATGGCACCCGCGTCGACGTCGAGGGCGACGTCGGCCAGCGCGTGCACTTCGGCGGCCCCCTGGCCGTAGACGCGGGACACGCGCCGCATTTGAAGGACGGTCATCTGTTCATCCCCGTTCTGTGTCGAACTTGCGTGGCTGGCCGCGTCTCGGCTGGCGGCTGCTGATTCGGCAGGTACGCGGCCCGCTTGACGCGGCCGTCCGCGGCGTCCAGCCAGCGGATGACCGAATCGAGCCGGAACAGCTCCGCGTCGACCACCAGGGCCAGGCCCAGGTCGGACTCGGACCCTTTCACCTCGGATTCCTTGATCCGGGTCCACTGCTGCATGAGCTCGACCAGGTGCCTGCGGTGCACCTGGATCACCTCGGTTACGTCGGTCCCGGGCACCCGCAGCGCCACCAGGACCTTCATCACGAGCTCGTCACGAGGCGGGGAAGCCACGTCCGACGGCCTGCGCAGCCATCCGTCGAGGTCTTCCCGGCCCGCCGCGGTGATCCGGTAGCCCTTCTGCGGGCCTTCGGTGTCTGTGCAATCGGACTCGACGAGCCCGTCGCGCTCCAGCCGCTGCAGCGTGGTGTACACCTGGCCGACGTTCAGCGGCCAGACTTCCCCCGTCCTCGCCTCGAACTCCTCGCGCAGCTGAAGCCCGTACTTGGGACCCTCGCTGAGCAGCGCGAGCAAGGCGTGCCGGACGCTCACGTCGTCGTCCTACCGAGTA
>JASIGD010000436.1 GCA_030045295.1 Streptosporangiaceae bacterium | reverse complement strand
CGATCGATAAGCCGCGCGGGCACGAACAGGCTCGCCGAGCCGAGCGGCGCAGCAACGAGCGCAGCCAGCAGCATCGCCTGAAGCATGCAAGCCCCTTATCGGTACGAATCCGCGGGTTGTCGTCGGTTCCCCCGTTACCCGCGCAAAGACAGATGAACAATGATGGTCGCGGGAAACTTCCGCTACCACCAGAAGCTGGTGCGGGAACCGCGGCAGGCACCGTGGCCCGTTCGGCCAAAAGAAAGGGAGCGGACGGTCAGTATCAGGCTTCGGGCTGCAGGACGATGTCGAAATTCGCCAGCCGGAACGGTCCATCGATCCCGTAGCGCGCGGCCTGTTCCGGATCATCGACCGGAACGAAGTCGGTGACCAGGCTCTTCTTGACCGCGAATACCGCGTCGGATTCGATGTAGGGGCTGCCCGCCACGAAGATGTGCGTGGTCAGCGCGCGATGCCCGGGCGCCGTCACGATGAAATGGATGTGCGCCGGGCGGTACGGGTGCCGTTTGGTCGCGTTCAGCAGTGCGCCGACCGGGCCGTCGGTCGGTATCGGGTAATGGCTCGGCACGATCGTCCGGAACCAGAACGCCCCGTTCTCATCGGCGGTGAACAGTCCGCGACCGTTGGCCTGGGGCTGTACGCCCGGCTGCTGCACGTCGTAGAAGCCCTGGTCGTTCGCCTGCCAGACGTCTATCTCGGCTCCGGGCAGCGCCGTGCCGTCGGCCGAGAGCACCCGGCCCTTGACCACGCAGGGGGGACCCGTCCGCACGAGATCGATGCTCTCGCCCAGCTCGCGGCGCGGGGAGGTCACCATGTGGAAAGGACCCAGCACGGTGGACTCGGTGGCGCCCGCGGTTTTCCTGTTATTGATGGTCTCCACCAGCATGGAAACACCGAACACGTCGGAAAGCAGAATGAATTCCTGCCGTTCGTCGTCGCACTTGTGACCGATCGCGGTGAGGAACTCGATGGCTCGCTCCCATTCGGCGATCGTCGGCTCGGTTTCCCTGACGAAGGCGTGCAGGTGCCTGGCCAGGCTGGTCAGCAGCTCGCGCAGCCGGGGGTCAGGCGTGAGCGCGAAGCTCTCGACGACCGCGCCGGCGGCCGTCTCCTCGGTGAAGTCGGTGGCCATGACCGCCAGGGTAAGTCCCGGCCCGGCCGCAGGTACAGCTCGGAGGTCGGCCCGAGATGGGCAAGCTTGTCGGGGTTGACCACGGAGCGGACCGCCTGCACCAGGCCGTCGGCGATGTCGAGCGCGAAGACGCTGACCACCCGGCCTTCGGCGTCGTAAGCCACCGCTCCGGGCTGGCCGTTGACCAGTGCGGGCTCACCGTACGCGCCCTCCTTCCGCGCCCGGCGGAACAACCCGAGCAGGAACCGGGCGACGCGTTCCGCGCCGTACGTCGGCTCGCGCACGGCCTGGCCTTTGCCGCCGCCGTCGCCGATCATGACCACGTCGGGCGCCAGCAGCTCGAGCAGCCCGCCCAGGTCACCCCCGCCGACCGCGTCGAAGAATCGGCGAGCCACCTCATCGCGCCGCTCGCGTGAGGCCTCGAAGCGGGGCTTGCCCTCGTCGATGTGGCGCCGGGCGCGGGCGAAGATCTGCCGGCAGTTCGCCTCCGTCTTGCCGGTGACCTCGGCGATCTCGGCGTAGTCGTAGCCGAAGACCTCGTGCAGCAGGAACACGGCGCGTTCGGTGGGCGTCAGGCTTTCCAGCAGGACCAGGAAGGCCATGGACAGGGAATCGGACATCTCGGCGCGCTCCGCGGGGTCGGCTGCGATCGCAGGGGCCGGCGCGCCTTCGACGAGAGGCTCGGGCAGCCAGGCGCCCACGTAGGCCTCACGCCGCACCCGGGCGGACCGCAGGTGGCTGATGGCCAGCCGGGTGGTGACCGTGGCCAGGTAGGCCTTGGGCGAGGTGACCCGGACGCCGTCGCGCAGCGCCCGGGTCAGCCGCAGGAAAGCCTCCTGGACGATGTCCTCGGCGTCGCTGACGCTCCCGGTCATCCGGTAGGCGATCGAGAACATCAGCGACCGGAACTGCGTGTAGTCCTCGGCTCCTCCGTCCCGGCGGTCCGGGCCGGACTCAGGCATTTGTTTCCTCCCTTGTGCCGTTGTCCCCCTCTACGACGCAGCGGGTCCGGCGGTCGTGACACTCGTGCTCACCCGCCCGAGCGCAGGTGCCAGGTGCGGGAGACGGGGCCGAGGTGGCGGAGCTTGTCCGGGTTGGCCACCGTCCGGATGGCCTGGACCTGGCCGTCGAGGACGTCGAACGCGATGACCGCGATGAGGCCGCCGCCGGTGTCGCTGACCAGCAGGCCGGGCTGCCCGTTGACCCAGGCTGACGTGAGCGAAACGCCGCGCTCGGCGGTCCGGGCCAGCTGGAAGCGGAGCACCTCGGCCACCCGGTCGCGGCCGACCACCGGCGTCATGTAGCTGATCTCCCCCTGGCCGCCGCTGTCGCCGTAGAACATGACGTCCGGCGCCAACCGCTCCAGGAGGCTGCTCATGTCCCCGCCCCGGGCCACGGAGAGGAACAGGCTGGCCAGTTCCTCGCCCTCGGCCCGTGACGTGCCGAACCGCGGCCTGCCCTCGTCGATGCGGTGCCGGGCGCGGGCGAAGACCTGCCGGCAGGCCGCCTCGGTCTTGCCGGTGATCTCCGCGATCTCGTGGTACTCGTAGCCGAATACCTCGCGGAGCAGGAACACGGCGCGTTCGGCCGGCGACAGGCTCTCCAGCAGCACCAGGAACGCCATCGACAGCGAGTCCGAAGTCTCCGCCAGCTCGGCCGGGCCTGGCGCACCGTCGTCCAGCAGCGGCTCGGGGAGCCAGGTCCCGACGTAGGATTCGCGCCGGACACGGGCCGAGCGCAGGTGATCGATGGCCAGCCGGGTGGTGATCGTGGCCAGGTACGCCTTGGGTGAGGTGGCCTGCGCGCCCTTGGCCAGGCGCAGAAACGCCTCCTGGACGATGTCCTCGGCGTCGCTCGCGCTGCCGGTCATCCGGTAGGCGATCGAGAACATCAGCGGCCGGTACTTGGTGTAATCGCTGCCGTCCACGATTGCTTTCCTCGCCTCTTCCTCGCCTCGACGTGGATCCCCCTGGTCCGTTAAGACGAGGAGCGGTCGCCTGCTGTGACAGCGCCGGCTGGCTGCCTGAGCCGGGCCGGCAGGGCTTCCTCGAGCCCGGCGGCGAGCAGCGGCACCCGCCACAGCGGCGGCGCCGACCCGGGGATACCGGCTAGTTCCATCACGGTCTGGACGGTGACCCGGATCAGCCGCCGGGCCCCGGCGAACATCAGGAACGCGAGCGGAAACTCGGCCAGCAGCGCAGACAGCACACTCGCCGTAAAGCCGCTCGAGCCGTAGCTCAGCGCCAGGTCGAACCACGCGTCGCAGAGCAGCAGCGTCCCGGTCATGATCATGAAGAAGATGACGATCTGGCGCTGGTGCCACGCGGCCCAGCCGGTCGCGGCGAACCCGAGCAGTTCGGCGATGTCGAGCCCGACCCACACGGCCCGCCAGTCACTGGAGGTATAGCGCCCGGGCAGGGTCAAGATGAGGATCGCGATCCAGCCGGCCAGCCCGATACAGCACGCCATCGTCAACAGCAGGGCGAACCGCCTGCGCCGCTGCACATGCGGATCCATCAGCGGCTGCGGCAAATCGATGGCGGCCAGGGTACGGGCCAGGTCACGCCGCTCATCTCGGGTCATCCGGCGTAGTTCAGCCTCATCCATCACAGCTTCATTCTGCGCCGGGTGGCCGTGCCGCCCGGCAACCGACGCCGCTTCCGGCAGCCCCGGACGCGGTCGCGCGTAAGCTGGGGAAAGTGAGCGACCTTGTTTACCTGGTCTTCGGCCCCTCCCCGGTCGGTTATACCGACGGCTGGGATCTGCAGCGGCGCGTTCACGCCCGGCGTGTAGCCGACGAGGTTCCGGACAGCTGCCTGCTGCTTGAGCACGAGCCCGTGTACACGGCCGGCAAGCGCACGGCGCGATCCGACCGGCCGTTCGGAGATCCCGGCGCGCCGGTCATCGACGTGGACCGCGGCGGCAAGATCACCTGGCACGGGCCCGGGCAGCTGACCGGCTACCCGATCGTGAAGCTCCGCGAACCGGTCGACGTGGTTGGCTACGTGCGGGCGCTCGAAGAGGCCATGATCCGGACCTGCGCGGAGTTCGGTGTCACCGCGGTGCGCGTGGGAGGCCGCAGCGGCGCGTGGGTGCCGGGCGGCGAGAGCCGCCCGGGCGACGCCCAAGGCGAGGGGCACGCCCCGGGGACGGAGCCCGTACCAGGGACGGGGACGCCCGATCGCAAGGTCGGCGCGATAGGGGCCCGGGTGGCCCGGGGCGTCACCATGCACGGGTTCGCGCTGAACTGCGACTGCGACCTGTCCTGGTACGACCGCATCGTCCCCTGCGGCATCCGCGACGCGGGGGTCACGACGCTGTCGGCCGAAGCCGGCCGGCGTGTCACCGTCGCGGAGGTCACCCCGGTCGTCGAGCGCCACCTGGCCGATGTTCTCGGTTACCGAAGCTGGCGTCATGCCTACGACGCTGAAGCACTGACCGGCTACCGTAAGGCCCTGGCCGGTTAGCCCGAGCCGGTCTGGTTAGCCCGCGTCAGTCGGCGCGGCGGATCTTGACGGCGGTGCCGTACGCGCAGATCTCCTGACCGACATTCTGCAGTTCGCTCACGTCGAACCGCATCGCCAGGATGGCGTCCGCGCCCTTGGCCTGGCCCGCTTCGACCAGCCTGTCCTGTGCCTCCGTCCGGCTGGTCGTCAGCAGCTTGGTCATGCCGCGAAGCTCGCCGCCGCCCAGCGACTTGAAGGCGGCACCGATCTGCGAACCGACGTTCCTCGACCGGACGGTGATGCCGAAGACCTCGCCGATCACCTCGGTGACCTCGTACCCGGGCAGGTCATTCATTGTGCTCAAGATCATGTCGTTCCTCTTTACGGCCGTCGACGCTCAGCAACATACGCTGGAAGGGTGGTACTCGCACCCGAGGGCCGGCGGATGCTCCGCCTGGAGGCCCGCAACAGCCAGGTTCCGATCGAGCGGAAGCCACCGTGGATCAAGACCAGGCTGCGCACCGGGCCGTCCTACACGCAGCTCAAGGCCCTGGTCCGCAGCGAGGGCCTGCACACGGTCTGCGAGGAGGCCGGCTGCCCGAACATCTTCGAGTGCTGGGAAGACCGCGAGGCCACCTTCCTCATCGGCGGCGACCAGTGCACCCGGCGGTGCGACTTCTGCCAGATCGACACCGGTAGGCCTCGGCCGCTCGACCGGGAGGAGCCGCGGCGGGTCGCGGAGTCGGTCGCGGCGATGGGCCTGAAGTACGCCACCGTGACCGGCGTCGCGCGCGATGACCTGGCTGACGGCGGCGCCTGGCTGTACGCGCAGACCGGCCGGGAGATCCACGCCGCCGTTCCCGGCTGTGGCGTGGAACTGCTCATCCCTGACTTCAACGCCGATCCCGACCGGCTGGCGCAGGTCTTCGCGGCCGAGCCGGAGGTCCTCGCTCACAACATCGAGACGGTGCCGCGCATCTTCCGGCGCATCAGGCCGGGATTCAGGTACGCCCGGTCCCTGGACGTGCTGCGCGAGGCCCGCGACGCGCGGCTGGTCACGAAGTCGAACCTGATCCTGGGACTCGGCGAGGAACGGCACGAGATCACCGAGGCCATGCGGGACCTGCGGACCGTCGGCTGCGAGCTGCTGACCATTACCCAGTACCTGCGGCCGACGCCGCGGCACCATCCGGTGGCGCGCTGGGTGAAGCCCGAGGAGTTCGTCGAGCTCCGTGACGAGGCGCTCGAGCTCGGGTTCGCCGGCGTCATGTCCGGGCCCCTGGTGCGGTCCTCCTACCGGGCCGGGCGGCTATACGCGCAGGCCATCGGGCAGCGCGCCGACTCCGCGGCCGCCGCTGCCTCGGCGTAGCGAGAGAACGTCCGCCTAGCGCGCCGGAACCGCACGAAGCGGCGCCCGCGCTGGTTTCTGTCCGGGGCTCGGGAACCGTATGCTGCGGAGCATGGCACGCATGTCGAGAAAGCCCGGCTCCGCCAATCCGGCCGTCAGCCCGGATGCCGCCGCGGATATGGCGAATGCCGGGCGGCTGAAGCAGATACGCATGGTCGCGGGCCTGGTGCACCGCACCAACCCGAGGGCGCTACCGATCGTGATCGGCAGCGGGCTCGGCACGATCGTGGTGCTGGTAATCGTGGGCCTGCTCACCGGCCTGGCTGCGCTGCTCATCCCGCTCGGCGTGGTCCTCGGCGTGCTGGTCGCCACGCTCTTGTTCGGCAGGTTCGCGCAGTCGGCGCAGTACGCGACCATCGAGGGACAGCCGGGCGCGGCGGCTGCGGTGCTGGAGAACATGCGCGGCAACTGGACGGTGAATCCTGCCGTCCAGGCCAACAGGAGCCTGGACGTGGTGCACCGGGCCGTGGGCCGGCCCGGGGTCATCCTGGTCGGCGAGGGCTCCCCCAACCGGCTGGCCAGCTTGCTCGCCGCGGAGAAGAAGCGGGTCGCCCGGGTAGCTTACGAGGTGCCTATTTACGAGTTCCAGGTGGGAAACGAGGAAGGCCAGATCCCGATCAGCAAGCTGCAGCGCAAGATCATGCGGCTGCCCCGCAACCTCAAGCCGGCCGCGATCAGTGACATCAACCACCGGCTCAAGGCGCTGCCGCCGTCGTTGCAGGCACCCAAGGGGCCGATCCCGAAGAACATCAGGCAGCCCAAGATGCCCAGGCCGAAGACCAGGTAGCCGGTTACAGGCGAACGACGAGGGTGTTCGCGGCGCGGTCGTGCACGCCCCGCCTGTCGTAGTCGGTGAGCAGCGGCAGCACGACGGTCAGCAGGAGCGCGGTGCGCACCAGGGCCCAGCGGAAGCCCACCAGGCCGCCATCAGCCCTGATCACGCGGATGCCGGTGAGCCGCTTGCCCACCGTGATGCCGGTCAACGCGGTGAGCACGTAGACCTCGACCGCGAACACGACGATCGTCCAGAACTGCGAGTGCGTGAGCCACCACGCGATCGCCATGCAGAGCAGCCAGTCGATGAGCAGCGCCAGGACCCGCCTGCCCATGCTGGCCACCGACATCGGACCGTGCTGCGGCAGGCCGAACCGCTTGCCGGGATAGTCGGCGTCCGGGACAGCGTCCGGGGCCGTCAGCTGCGCGGTGCTAGCCGGCCCGGGGCCAGCCTGCTCCGCGGCACCGGCCCGCGGCGGGCTCGCGCTACCGCGATTACGGGGTCTCTTGCCCACCACACCACGGTATCCGTTCCGGGCCGCTGAGCCGGCGGCGGGCCGGAATGGGTGCCCTGAGCTTGGCCGCGAGCCGTAACATCGGTGAAACAAACCAGACACGGCTCGGAAATTGCCGACGGCTACCGTCCGAATCGCGTGCTCGAGAACCAGAACGCGTGCCATGTACCCGGGAGGGTTGATGTTCAACAGTGCCGAGGAAGTCCTCCGTTTCATCACCGAACAGAACGTGGAGTTCATCGACGTCAGGTTCTGTGACCTGCCTGGAACGATGCAGCACTTCACCGTGCCCGCCGCGTCGTTCGGCGACGGTGTCTTCACCGACGGCCTCATGTTCGACGGCTCGTCGATCCGCGGGTTCCAGCAGATCCACGAGTCCGACATGCAGCTGCTGCCAGACCCGGCCACCGCGATGCTCGACCCGTTCCGGACGCACAAGACGCTGAACCTGACGTTCTTCGTGCACGACCCGCTGACCGGCGCGCCCTACAGCAGGGACCCGCGCAACGTCGCCCGCAAGGCTCAGGACTACCTGCGCGGCACGGGGATCGGTGACACCGCCTACTTCGGCCCGGAGGCAGAGTTCTACATCTTCGACTCGGCGCGCTTCTCGACCTCAGCGAACGAGGGCTACTACCACATCGACTCCAAAGAAGGCGCCTGGAACACCGGCAAGGACGAGGATGGCGGCAACCTGGCCTACAAGCCGAGGTACAAGGGCGGCTACTTCCCGGTGCCGCCGACGGACCACTACACCGACCTGCGCTCGCAGATGGTCGCCAACCTGATCGCCTGCGGCATCGAGGTCGAGATGCAGCACCACGAGGTCGGCACGGCCGGGCAGGCCGAGATCGACATGCGATTCCGGCCGCTGCTGTCGATGGCCGACACGCTGATGGCGTACAAGTACATCCTCAAGTCCACCGCCTGGGCGGCGGGCAAGACCGTGACGTTCATGCCCAAGCCGCTGTTCGGCGACAACGGCAACGGGATGCACTGCCACCAGTCCGTCTGGAAGGACGGCGCGCCGCTGTTCTACGACGAGGTCGGGTACGCGGGCCTGTCCGACACCGGCCGGTACTACATCGGCGGCCTGCTCAGGCACACCCCGTCGCTGCTGGCGTTCACCAATCCGACCACGAACTCCTACCACCGGCTGGTGCCCGGCTTCGAGGCGCCGGTCAACCTGGTGTACTCCCAGCGCAACCGTTCGGCCTGCGCCCGTATCCCGATCACCGGCACGAACCCGAAGGCCAAGCGCGTCGAGTACCGCGTGCCGGATCCTTCCTGCAACCCGTACCTGGCGTTCGCCGCGATGCTGATGGCGGGCCTGGACGGGATCAAGAACAAGATCGAGCCGCCGGAGCCGGTGGACAAGGACCTGTACGAGCTGCCGCCGGACGAGGCGGCCGCCATCCCGCAGGTCCCCGCCTCGCTCGAGGAAGTGCTCGACAACCTGGAATCCGACCACGCCTTCCTCACCGAAGGCGGCGTGTTCACCGAGGACCTCATCGAGACCTGGCTGGACTACAAGCGGACCAACGAGATCGACCAGATCAGGCTGCGCCCGCACCCGCACGAGTTCGAGCTGTACTACGACGTGTAACCCTTCTCGGGCCGCTCCCCGCCACCGGCAAGGAGTTCACGCTGCCGCTCTGCGAGATGTGGCACTTCGACCCGAGCGGGCGGGTCGTCGGAGGGGATCTCTACTACGATCAGGTCTCGCTGCTCATGCAGTTGGGCCTGATGCCGCAGCCATCCGGCGCGTAGGCGGCTTGACCAGCGGAACTGAAACGGTGCCGCCCTGGGTCACCGGATAGAAGCGACGTCCGGGCTGCCGACCCGCACGTTCGCAAGTCATGTCAGAAGCTAAAGACGACCCGGGCTGGGACACGGCCGGCGAGCACGTCGTCGACGCACGCGTTGACGTCCTCGAGCCGACGCTCTTCCGCGATGACCCTGGTGCGGCCGGCCCCGTGCAGTGCGAAGACATCGGCAAGATCTTGGCGGGTGCCGACGATGGAGCCGATGATGGATTTTCCGCTGAGCACCGTGTCGAAGATCGGGATGGTCATCTTGTCGTCAGCGGGCAGCCCGACGCAGACGAGCCGGCCGCCGCGGCGGAGGGAGCCGAACGCCTGCTCGAATGACCTTGGCGAGGCCGCCGTGGAGATGACGACGTCGGCCCCGCCGAGATCCTGGATCGCCTGGACGGGGTCGGTGCTGCGCGCGTTGACCACGTGGTCGGCTCCGAGCTGCCCGGCCAGGTCCAGCTTCGGGTCCTCGATATCGACGCCGATCACCTTGCCGCCGAACAAGTTCGCATACTGCAAGGCGAGGTGCCCGAGGCCACCCACGCCGAACACCGCGGCTGTCTCGCCCGGCTGGATTCTGGAGACCTTGACGGCCTTGAACGTGGTCACCCCGGCACAGGTCAGCGGCGCTGCGTCGAAAGAGGACACCCCGTCCGGGACCGTTACCACGTAACGGTCGTCGGCGAGTGCGTACTCAGCCCAAGCGCCATCGGTCGAGTAGCCGGTGTTCTGCTGAGACTCACACAGCGTCTCCCAGCCGCTGAGGCAGTACCGGCAGTGCCCGCACGCGGACCCCAGCCACGCGATGGCAACCCGCTCCCCCTTCTTGTGCAAGCCAGCGCCAGGCCCCGCCGCCTCGACGATGCCCACGCCCTCATGGCCGGGTGTGAACGGTGGGGCCGGTTTGACGGGCCAGTCGCCAGCGGCGGCGTGGATGTCGGTGTGACAGAGCCCGGACGCCACCATACGGACAAGTACCTGGCCAGGACCGGGCTCGGGTACGGGAAGCTCCCGGATTTCCACCCTGCCGCCCAGCTTCGAGACCACGGCGGCCTTCATTGTAGTCATGACGCTCCTGCTCCCATCGCAAGTTGGGCCGCGGGCTTCCAGTCCCGCAGCTTGGCCGGTTCCTCCTCGATATCGTCCAGGCCGGCGCCGGCGATCCAGCCCTGCTTGAGGGCCAGGTACCGGGCGTCGTCATTGATGATCGGCCCGCGGGCCGCGTTGACCAGGATTCTTTTCGGGCGGTGGAGGTGTCGCCGGGGGTGGTCATGGCCAGGGCGAGCTCAGCGATGCGGCCAGGATCCCGGGCCCTCGGAGCCAGCCCGGTACTCCAGCATCGGGACGAGATCTTTCGACCAGGCGGACAGCACCGGCGCGACGACCCGCCAGGCCTCTTCGGCTTCGTCGCCGCGGATCGACAAGGCGGCGTTCCCGTTCAGCACGTCCAGCAGGAGCCGGCCGTAGGCGGGCAGTTCGGGCGGATCGATCCGGGCGGTCAGCTCTAGCGGGACGAGGGTGTGCGCGCGGGCCCCGATGCCGGTCAGGTCCACGGTGAGGCTTTCCGGCTCGAGCCCGAACCGCAGCACGTTGGGCAGTGCTTCCCCGCTGTGGCCGAACGGCAGGTGCGGTACGGACCGGAAGTGCACGGCCACCTCTTTGCGGTCTCGCCCGAGTGCTTTTCCGGTCCGGAGCCGGAAGACCGTTCCTGGCCAGCGCCAGTTGTCCAGTTCGAGTTCTATTTCGGCGAAGGTCTCGGTGCCGTGCCGGGGGTTGACGCCTTCCTCGTCCGCGTAGGCGGGGACCTGGTGGTCGCCGATCTGGCCGGCCAGGTAGCGGGCCCGGCGGGTGCGGCGCACAACGTCGGAGTCGCTGAGGGGCCGCACCGACCGCAGGACATCCAGCTTGCGGTCGCGCAGGTCGCGCTCGCTGAGGCTGATCGGCGACTCCATCGCGACCAGGCAGAGCAGCTGCAGCAGGTGATTCTGCAGCATGTCCTTGAGCGCGCCGACGCCGTCGTAATAGCCCGCCCGGCCCTCCAGGGCGAGCGATTCGTCCCAGACGATGTCCACCTCGGCGATATGCGTACTGTTCCAGATCGGTTCGAGCATGCGGTTGGCCAGCCGGGTACCGAGTACGTTCTGCACCGTCGTCATGGCCAGGAAATGGTCTACCCGGAACACCGCCGGCTCGGGCACGAGCTGGGCGAGCAGCCGGTTCAGCTCGACGGCGCTGTCCAGGTCCTCGCCGAAGGGCTTCTCCAGGACGATCCTGCTACCCGGCGGCAGGCCCGCATCGTGCAGAGCGGAGACGGCGACGGGAAAAACCGAGGGCGGGAGGGCGAGGTAGGCGGCGACCGGTCCGTCGCCGGCGATGACATCCGCGACGCTGGATGTGTCGCCGACATCTGCCTGATGGTAGCTGGACGCCGATACGACCTCCTGCCTGGCGGCGGCTGGAAACCGGCCGCCGTGACGATCGAGCTGGGCGGCCGCCCATTGCCGGAAGCCCGCGGTATCCCACTCCTCCCGGCCGGCGCCGGCCAGCTGGAACCGGTCGCCGAGCTGGCCGGCGGCCCGCAGCGCGGCTAGTCCGGGCAGCAGGTAGCGCGCGGTCAGGTCACCCGTCGCCCCGAAGATGGCGAGCCGCTCGATCATGCCGACGCTCCCGCCGTGCTTGCCTCGCCGCCTGCGGCGGCGAGCGCGCGGGCGAGAGTCACGCCGCTGGCGATGACGCCGATGTGGCTGAACGCCTGCGGGAAATTGCCGATGAACTCGCCCGTCGACGGGTCGATCTGCTCGGACAGCAGGCCGAGCGGGCTCGCTCTGGCGCACAGCGAGGCATACAGTTGCCCGGCCTCGTCGAACCGGCCCTGCATGGTCAGGTTGTCGACCAGCCAGAAGCTGCACAGCACGAAGGCGCCCTCATCGCCCGCGATGCCGTCGGGCGAGTCGTGGTGCAAGTAGCGGTACAGCAGGCCGTCGCCGGCCGACAAGCGCTCGGCTATGGCGGCGGCGGTGGCCACCATGCGCGGGTGGTCGGCCGGCAGGACTCGCCGCAGCGGAAGGGCTAGCAGGCTGACGTCCAGGCTGCCGCCGCCATCGAGATGCTCGCTCAGCGTCTGGGCATCCTCGTCCCATGACCAGTCCAGGATGGTCTGCCGCAGCTTGTCAGCGGCAGACCGCCAGGCCGGCACCGATCCTGGCAGGCCGAGCCGTTCGCCGATGGCCGCCGCTCGGTCCAGGGCCACCTGGCACATCGCCGCGGAATAGGTGAAGACCCGGCCCTCACTGCGTACCTCCCAGATGCCCTGGTCCGGCTGCCGCCAGGCCTCCCCAGCCATGTCGGCCAGCTGGGCCAGCGCTGTCCACAGCGACGGATCAGTTGGTCCGCCGCTGCGGACCCACTGATCCGCGCAGTCGAGTATCTCGCCGTAGACATCGTGCTGGCGCTGGTCGGCCGCGCCATTGCCCCATCGCACCGGGGCGGAGCGCCGGTAGCCTTCGAGCTCGGGATCTTCCCGCTCATCGGGCACCGGGCTGCCGTCGAGGTCGTACATGATCCGCGGCTGCCTGCTCTGCTCGAAGGCGTCCAGCACCC
>JASIGD010000435.1 GCA_030045295.1 Streptosporangiaceae bacterium | reverse complement strand
GCAGCAGCAGCTCGTTGTGTCCCATGCCGTAAAAATCGCCCGTGTCCAGGAGGGTGATCCCGGCATCGACCGCAGCGTGGATCGTGGCGACGCTCTCGTGATCATCGGCCTGTCCGTAGATCCCCGACATGCCCATCAGGCCGAGGCCGACCCGGGATACGACCGGCCCGCCGCGGCCCAGCGTGGTCTTCGCTATCACGCCTGTACCTTACCCGCGAGGCATCTTCCAGCCTGAACCTCCCGGTGATGCCTCACCAGTCCCGTTAATCCCTATCCGCACATCAGTGCGGCATCGGCCAGAATTATCGTGGTTGATTCGGGCTTAGTGGTTGATCGGGGCTATTACCGTGTACCGGATCCACCACGAAGCCCCGATCAACCGCAATCTTTTCCAGGCGGAGTGCACCATGGAGCGCTCGTGCACCACGATGCTCATAGGTGTTACCCCGTGCTGACGGCCGGTAGGGTCGGGTGCCGTGATCGCGGTGGTTCTCGCATCAGCCTCGCCGGCCCGGTTGGCGGTGCTGCGCGCCGCCGGGCTCGACCCCGAAGTCATCGTCAGCGGCGTCGATGAGAGCGCGTTCGCAGCCGACACGCCGGCCGAACTGGCCGGCCTGCTCGCTCAGGCGAAGGCCGCGGCGGTCGCGGCGCGGCGCCGGGACGCGCTGGTGATCGGCTGTGATTCGCTGCTCGACCTGGACGGGCGCGCGCTGGGCAAGCCGGCCTCGGCCGAGCAGGCGGCCGCGCACTGGCGGGAGATGTCGGGGCGGACAGGCACGCTCGTCACCGGGCACTGCGTGATCAACGCCGCCACCGGCCAGCGAGCCGCGGCGGTGGCGGCGACCGGTGTGCGGTTCGGGACGCCGACGGAGGAGGAGATCGCCGCCTACATCGCCTCCGGGGAGCCGCTCGCGGTGGCCGGGGGGTTCACGCTGGACGGTCGCGGCGGCTGGTTCGTGGAGCGGATCGACGGCGATCACGGCACCGTGCTCGGCGTTTCGCTGCCGCTGCTCCGGCGCCTGCTGGCCGACCTGGGCGTCGGCGTAACGTCGCTCTGGACCTGATCAGCGCGGGCTCGGGCCGAGTTCCGCACTACGCTGTAGGGGAGCGAGCAGACAGGCGCGAAACGACCCGGACGGATGCATGGATCCCGAACCCCCTGTGCTCGACAGCCTGCGCAAGGCGGTCGACGCGATGCCCGACGACGTGCCGCTTCGGCTGCACCTGGCGACGCTGCTGCTGCGCGGCGGTCAACGCGACGAGGCGGTCAGGCAGCTGGGCGCCGTCCTGCAGCGCGATCCGGGCAACGCCCAGGCACTGGACCTGCTCCGCGGGCCCGGCCCGGCGCCGGCTGAGGCCGGGCGCGAGCCTCCCTCCGCTCCTGGTGATATTTCTCCCGAACGGGCCGTGGTGCTTCCGCCGTCGGGCCCGGTGGAATCGCCCGGCAGGGCTCAAGGCCCGGGGCAGCCGCCGCAGTATGACTGGTCGCAGGCGGAGGATGAGCTGCGCGACGTGCTGCCTGCCATGTTCGTGGGCGATCCAGATGCGGACCCGGCTTCGGCGGGCATCGACGAGGCGGACGCCTATGACGCCGAGCAGGCCGGCCTGACCCTGGCGGACGTGGCCGGGATGACCGAGGTGAAGCAGCGCCTCGAGGCGGCGTTCCTGGCCCCGATGCGCAACCCCGACCTGCGCCGGCTGTACGGCAAGTCGCTGCGCGGCGGGCTGCTGCTGTACGGCCCGCCGGGCTGCGGCAAGACGTTCATCGCCCGTGCGGTGGCGGGCGAGCTCGGCGCCAGGTTCATCGCGGTGTCGTTCGCCGACATCATCGACATGTTCGTGGGGCAGAGCGAGCGGAACATCCACGAGCTGTTCGAGATCGCCCGAAGGAATGCGCCGTGCGTGCTGTTCCTGGACGAGGTGGACGCGATCGGGCAGAAGCGCTCGCAGCTGCGGCACACCCCGATGCGCAGCGCGGTCAACCAGCTGCTCCTGGAGCTGGACGACGTGTCCGGCCGCAACGAGGGAGTCTTCCTGCTGGCCGCTACCAACCACCCCTGGGACGTGGACAGCGCCCTGCGCAGGCCCGGCCGTTTTGACCGGACGCTGCTGGTGCTGCCGCCCGATGCATCGGCCCGCGAGGGAGTGTTCCGCTATCACCTGAAGGACCGCCCGGTCGCGGGCATCGACCTGGCTAAGCTGGCCGGGCAGACCGACGGGTATTCCGGCGCTGACATCGCGCACGTCTGCGAGACGGCCGCCGAACGCGCCCTGATGGACTCGGTCCGCCAGGGTGAGCCGCGGATGATCGGCACGCCCGACCTCGAAGCCGCCATCGCCGAGGTCAAGCCGTCGCTGGGCTCCTGGTTCGATGTCGCTCGCAACGTGGCGCTGTTCGCCAATGAGGGCGGCACCTATGACGACCTGGCCGCCTACCTGCGCAAGCGCCGCCTGCTGTGAGCCCGCGCCAGTGATCGAGCTGCGACAGGAGCTGGCGCGGGCGTCCGCGATGCTGGACGTCAGACGCTTCGATGAGGCGGCGCAGCTACTGGCGCGCGTCGTGGCGGCGGAGCCGGAGAGCAGCCGGGCCTGGTGCCTGATGGCCCGCGCGCACCTGGGCGCGGACCGCTACGCCGAGGCAGTCGAGGTGGCCAATCGGGCGGTGGCCCTTGACCCTTCCGACGAGTGGCCGCACCGCCTGGCCAGCAATGCCCTGGTCCACCTGGGCAACTACCCGGACGCGCTTCGCGCGGCACGGGCGGCGTGCAGGCTCGCGCCCGCCTACTGGCAGACGCACGTCTGCGTGGCGCAAGCTGCTCTGGCCGCCCACCAGCTGGACACCGCCACCGGCGCGGCGGCCCGCGCCCGCACCCTGGCCCCGAATGAGCCCGACGTTCATTTCCTGTCTGGCAAGGTGAGCCTGGCTCGCGGTCGGCTGACCGATGCGCGCGAGCACCAGGAACGCGCTCTCGCGCTTGATCCCGCGCACAGCGGCGCGATGAACGAGCTGGGCCGGATCAGGCTCAGGCGGCACGACGCGGCCGGAGCGATCCGCCACTTCATCAGCGCGGCCCGGGCCACCCCGGATGAGCGCATCTACAGCAGGAACATCGACGTGGTGATCCTGCGCACGGTATCGAGAACGATTTACCTGTTCACGCTGATCGCGTTGATCTTGATCTGGGTTCCCGCGGTGACTCACGTCGACCGGTTCCCGTTCGTGATCGGCCTCGGGGCGCTTGTCGTCATCACGGTCGGCTGCTTCGTCGGGATGATGCTGCGGCTGCCGCGTGAGGCGCGGCTGATGGTGCGCAGGACCCTGCGCGCTCCGCGGGTCGCGGCGGCGCTCGCCCTGGCCATGGGCGGGGTCGCCGCGGCGCTCGGCGTCGTCGCCTTCGCGCCCGCGGCTGACGTCGCCGAGCTGTTGCCGGTCGCGGTCGTCATTACCATCGCGGCGCGGCTGGCCGCCTTCGCCACCCTGCGGGCCGCCGCCAGGAAGCGTTAACCCGCTGGCGTCGCGCCCCGCCTCATCGGGCCGTGGCCCGCTCGGCGCGGCCGCGATGAGCTGGTCGCAGGCAGCGCTTCAGCTTGGCCGCCGGAGAACGTGCGTCACACGGCCGGCTGAGTTAAGATACATCGCGTTCACCGAATCCAGCCGGAAGGGACGCCATGGACGCGACGAACGGGGGCCGCGGAAGCCCGGAGGCGCAGGAGAGCGCAAAGGCACAGGACAGCCCGCAAGCACAAGACAGCCCGCAAGCACAAGACAGCCCGCAAGCACAAGACAGCCCGCAAGCGCAAGACAGCCCGCAAGTGCAGGACAGCCCGCAAGCGCAAGACAGCCCGCAAGCGCAGGACAGCCGGGAAGCGCAGGGCAGGCCGGCAGGGCCGGGAATCGCCGGGGTCACGCCCGCTGGATCTGGCGGCAGTCTTACCCGTGCTTCGGACCGCGAGAGGGACGCGGTGCTGCAGCGAGTCCAGCAGGCGTTCGCCGAGGGCCGCCTGGACGACGGCGAATTCGACG
>JASIGD010000049.1 GCA_030045295.1 Streptosporangiaceae bacterium | reverse complement strand
CAGCCAGACCGCCCCGCCCGCTGCGGCCAGCATCCCGGACGTGACCAGCGGCCTGGGCCCGACCCTGGGCATCAGCACGATCGTGGACACGTTGGACGCGACCACCAGGCCGCCGCTGATCGGCAGGAACGCCACACCGGTCACCAGCGGCGAGTACCTCAGCGTCTCCTGCAGGTAGTAGGTCAGGAACAAGAAGATCCCGAACAGCCCGGCCGCTGCGACGAACATCGACAGGTAGGCGGCGCCGCGGTTGCGGTCCAGCACCACCCGGGGCGGCAGCAGCGGGTCCTTCGCGCGCGTCTGCCAGGCGGCGAACGCGGCCAGCCCGGCGACGCCGGCGACCAGGAAGCCCCAGGTCGACGGCGTGTGCCAGCCGTGCGTGGCGGCATTGCCGAGCCCGTAGACCAGGCAGAACATCCCGCCGGCGACCAGGACGGCGCCGGGCAGGTCCAGCCGCTGGCCGCCGCGGGCCGGCTCCCGCCGCAGTAGCACCGCAGCGCCGACCAGTGCGAGCCCGGCGAAAACCAGGTTGACGTACAGCGTCCAGCGCCAGGACAGGTACGAGGTCAGCGCCCCGCCCAGCAGCAGGCCCACCGCGCTGCCGGCCCCGGCGATCGAGCCGAACACGCCGAACGCCTTGCCGCGGTCCTTCGGATCCTGGAACGTGTTGGTCAGGATCGATAGCGCCGACGGTGCCATGATCGCCGCGAAGGCGCCCTGGCAGGCGCGAGCCGTCACCAGCATGGTGAAGCTCACCGACGCCCCGCCCACGGCCGACACCAGCGCAAACCCGGCCAGGCCCACCATGAACGTAACCTTGCGGCCGAGCAGGTCGGCCAGCCGCCCGCCGACCAGCAGCAGGCTGCCGAACGCCAGCGCGTACGCGGTCACCACCCATTGCCTGTCCACGGTCGCGAAGTGCAGTGTGTGCTGCGCGGACGGCAGCGCGATGTTGATCACCGTCAGGTCGAGCACGATCATGAGCTGGGCGAGCCCGACGGTCGCCAGGATCAGCCAGCGCCGCGGATCAGGAGCCGCCCGGCCCGTCCCCGTTTCCGGTGCCGCGTCACGCGGCATGCCGGTTTCTGGCATCCGGTGCCCCCTGCCTGGATTGGTGATCTTCATACCCCTGGGACGGCGCAGTCCGCAGGAGCGTGACATCCCCCGGGTCTTTTCTCCTGCCACGATAACAGGAACCGGAGATGGTATCTCCGTTCGGAATACCCTGTTGCCGTGCTGATGGTGACCAGCACGGCCGATCACGCGCGAGATGTTAACCGCGACGTGCGGCGCCGTTACCTCGCGCTGGTCCTCGACGGGCCGCGCTCCGCGCGCCGCGAGGTGGCCTCGCTCGGCGTCCCGGCGCTCGACCCGGACGAGACGGCCAGCCTGCCACGATGGAGCGTCTGGATCGGCTGGTCAGAGGTCAGTGCGAATGCTGCGCAAGGCGAACCGCATGTCAGCAGCGGTGGTGAAGCGGTCAACGCTGGCTGGGGCGCATGCCTTGAGGAGAAACTCCGCAAGGCCGAGGTTGAGGTCCGGGCGGATCGTTCTGGGATCGGTCACCGGTACGTCGGCCATGGGCATCGCATTCGGGAACGGGTGGTGGCCGTCGCAGAGCAGCCGGTAGAGCAAGACGCCGACGGCGAACAGGTCGGTCGAGATGTCCCAGCGTGTGAGGCTGGCGTCGGGTGGCTGATACGGCGGTGTGCCTGACCGAGTATGCACGGGGTCGCCGACCCGGGAGGCGATGTTGAAGTCGAGCAGTTTCGCCCCGGTGCGAGTGAGCATCACGTTGAGCGGTTTGATATCGCGATGGACCAACCCCCTGTCGCTCAGTTCCGTCCACTCGCGCGACTCGGCTTCGGTGAGGCAGCCTTCGCGGCGTTTGGCATCCAGCTGCTTGAGGCGCGCGGCATCAGGGTGAAAGGCGACGAGCGCGTCTAGCAGGTCGAGTGCCACATCTACCGCTTCCCGGTCACGGAGGCGCCTGTTCCCGGCGACAAACTCATCCAGTGACTCCCCGTCAATGAACTCGGTGATGAGATACCAGTCGTCGGCGTTGGTCTTGCCGGCCCAGAAGACCTTGACCACGTTGGGATGATCGATTTTCCGCAGGGCGCCGATCTCGCGGCGCACCGCCTCGTTCCCGGCCGCGGTATTGAAGAGCTTCAGCGCTCGCTCGGCGCCCTCGACGTCGTCGCGCACCCGATAGACCTTCGAAAAGCTGCCCTGTCCGAGTATCTGGAGAATCTTGAACCGGCCCTCAAGGACGTCGCCCACAGCATAATCACCAGTCCCGGACGCGGCCGAGGATCGCGCCTCTGCCGAGTCGGCCTCCGGCAGCGCCTGGCTGCCGCCGGAGGGCGATGCGGCTCGCGACGTCCCGGGACGATCGCTGCGGTCAGGAGGCGGGAGCGGGCGGGTGCGGCGCGCACCTGCGGCTCCAGCAGCATCCGCCGCCACATGCTGTATTCCCCCGACAGCATGCGCCAGGCACGGATGCAGCACGTACGTGTCTACGTCCGGCGGGAAGTGAAACTGCTCGATGTCGCCCATGGAATAGAACCGGTGCCGCCCGCTTTCGTCGACGTACCCGAGCAGGCCGTTCTGCCACAGGACCGAGGCGAGGTGCGTCGCCTTCTGGAAGTGCAGATCCGCCACTTCCTGCAGCGCCACCAGATCCGCGCGCGAGAATCGGTCGGCGCCGATCATCCGGACGAAGGAGCGGACGTCCTCCTGCACACCGCT
The DNA here is from genome assembly GCA_030045295.1 of Streptosporangiaceae bacterium. Next base: position 3,627 of record JASIGD010000049.1, on the reverse strand, counting down.
GATATACGCCTGGGTGCTGGTAAACAATTCGGAGTAGTTGTGCAGGGCAGCGTTTTCCGGCATCAGGTCCGACGAGACCTGGTTGGCGCATTGCGCGAGCTGGGAGTCGCCGAACCGCTTCGCGCAGCGCCGAACCACTTCCTGCAGAACCGCCGGCGGCAGGCCCCCGCGGCCAGCCTGCTTCTGCCGTAGGACCTCCTCGCTCAGCTCATTGCCGAGCGAGATGATGTCGCGCGGGATCAGCCTCGTGTGGCTGAGCAGGTAATCCTCGATCGTTTCGCCACCATCGGGACCCGGCCAGTGGCCATCGACCCCGAGCCAGTCGCCGATCGTGGGGGGGCCGCTGGTGGCGCGTCGCATCAGCACTGACGGCGGCAGCCGCTCTAGCTTTCGCCCCAGCAGGTACAGCAGCGAACCGCGGTCCCAGGTCAGGACGCGGATGTGTGGTTCGTTGTAGTACCGCGGCGCATGTTCTGACCGGTACACCGATGACATGACGATGTCGCGGATGCATACCACGACATGCAGGCGACCGCCCAGCCTGTGGTCGCGGAGCAGCCGCATCACCTGGTAGAACAACCCCTCCTGACACTTCAGCCAGTACATCGGGGCGTGGCTGAACTCCTCGTCCACCGCGTCCAGGTAGAAATACATCGGCTTGCACTGGCCGACTACCTCGCCCAGCAGATCCTCCAGGTCGTCCCAGAGCGGATCGTCGAGGTACGTAGACAGCTGATGGCCGGTCTGCCGCCCATTGATGATGTCGCGCACCTCGCTATAGATCGACCGTGGCCGGCGGAAGCCATCCAGCAGCCGCGCGTACGAGCGCTCGATTTCCTCAGCCTGCTCGTCGCGCAACTGCTCACGCAACTCGGTGCGACACAACAGGTGCGAGGCCAGCGACCGCATGATCGCGCGCTCCCAGATCTGCATCCACTTCTCGACCAGGACACTGTCTGAGAACCACTGGCACGCCTTCACCACGACTTCGGTCTTCGGCAAGCTCTGCTGCGGCAGATCGGCGTAGACCGAGTCCTGATGTGACTGGAAATCCTGAAGACGCCGCAGGTATACCGTCTTGCCAGCCCCGAGCTTTCCCACGATGACCCGCACCATGGAGTCGTTGGCACGGGTCGCGAGGTGGCCGTAGGCCGGGTTGCCGCCGAAGTCGACGAACTCGCTGAGCACATCCTCGATGTCGGCTCGTGACCCGTCCGGATTGCCAAACGGCCCCACCGGGTCGAGCCGACGCCGCCTACCGGCCATCTTCCCTCCCAAACCCGGATCGTAGCTCCCAACAGGAATAAGAGCCAGCAAAGCATCGGCACCGGGCAAGGGCAGCAAATTGCCTGAACCAGGTCGTCCTGACACTCATTCGTCGCGAGCGCCGGCCAAAGCAGAGGGCCCGGATCATCCTGCGCAGCAGGCGCCGTCAGTGCGCTGATCGGTACTAGCTAATCGGTACTATCTGTGCGGTTAGCGCATCCGCGGGCCGGGAGCGGGCCTTTCGTAAAGCGCCGGCGGCTCGAATCCCTGCCGGGTCCCGCGCGTTCGTTCTGCGGGGCACGTGGCGCGCATTGCGACCCTGCCAGTCATCGCCGGGTTATGGGAAGCGCGAGATAGGTTGCCGATGTCTCGCCCGGTCCCTCGAAGCCAGTTCCGCCGGTAAACGCGGTGCGGCCGATCGCCGTACCGATCGAACGCGATTCACCCGCAGGTGGCCGAAACGCTATACGTGCCCGGCCGGAAATTCGGGTAACACGGCCGCTAACGGTGTGCGCAACCCTCGACGGGGCGGCGGGCTTCGACGATCGCTTCTTCCCCGACTGACAGGGTGCCGCCGGTGAGCACGTCGCACCAGACGCCGAAGAGACCACGATGGTGACGGGCCAGGGTGCGAAAGACGTCGACATCGGCTTGCAGGCCGGGCTGGGCTCGGGTCACCATGGTGCACCGGCTGCACGGCTCGAGGGGCACCAGCACGACCGCTCCGATAGACAGGGTCCTGCCGACCCATTCGTCTTCAGGCCAGCCCTTGCCCTCGACGTCAATCAGCACGTTGGGCCGAAAGCGCCGGGGATCCCAGACGCCGTCGGGGTGCAACTCTGCGGCAGTGCGCAACGACGCCGTGGAAAGCACCAGAACGGGGGCGGAGTCGACGTACCGGCCCGCCGGCATCGTCCACTCGATCGCCTGGCTGTTGTCGTCGGTCGCGTCCGCGAAGTACTCGGCTCGCCCACCTGCGTTTCCTGCGGAGGCCACCAGCGAGACCGGGCTCCCCAGCCACCGCGACAGGAGACCGTCGGTACCCCGCCCCGGCCCGACGGCGGTACCGCCATCGGGAAGAGCGATCATCGGCAGCTCGCCGTCACAGGACGCGACCGCGCCAAGCAGTTCAGGCCGACGACGGGCAGTCAAGATCCGACCCGTCCGCAAATCGCGGATCCCCCAGCGCCGGTCGCCTACCAGCCCGTCGTCTTCGAAGCAGGCCGACTCCAGCCGCTCGCCTTGCAAGGACTTGACGGCGTGGCGCCACAACCCCAGGACTTCCATGACTCACCTCAGCGCCCGAAGCATGCGCATGCCGACGACCACGCGTGATCGTAAATAGACGGCCAGCGGCCCGTAACGGCGGTTACCAGCGCGGCCGTCACCCAGGTTGACCATGCTTTGTGAATCATCGTATCTGGACTAGAGGCCGGACGGCCGGGCCTGTCATCGCCGCCGCCCCGACCGGGCCGGGGAAGCAGGCGACACGAGGCAGCGTTGATGGGGGCAGGGCTGGCCGGGATTCGCGGTGAAGGGCTAGCCGGCGGCGCGGCATCGCGTCGTCGCCCGGCGCTCGGGCATCACCCGGAAAGGGGCTCACGGTCTCATGGCTGACGCACTGCCGGAACCGGCTCGCGGGGCGCTGGATGATCCGCTAGCGCAACTGACCGGGCCGCTGGCCGGCACGACGCGACTGGATTTCGAGGTCGTCGGCTCAGCCCAGCTCACCCCGCACATGCAGCGGCTCAGGCTGACGGCCCCGCAGCTCGACGGGTTCAGCTACCTGCCCGGCCAGGATGTGATGCTGCTGGTGGCGGCCGAGGGTAACCGCCCGGTACGGCGGCGTTACACGATCCGGCAGCTTGACGCGGCCGACCGGCTGCTCACGCTCGACATCGTGCTGCACGGCGATGGTCCCGGCGAACGCTGGGTGCGATCGGCCCGGTCCGGCGACAAGATCGAGGGCATCGGGCCGCGCGGGAAGATCGCCACGTCGGCGACGGCCGACTGGCACTTGTTCATGGGCGACGAGTCGGCGCTGCCCGCGATATTCGCGATGACCGAGGCGCTGCCGCCCGATCGCCCGGCCACGCTCGTGCTCGAGATCCCCGAGGAGAGTGACGAGCAGGACCTGGCTGCCCCGGGAACCATCCGCATCTCCTGGCTGCACCGCATCGGCGCGCCCGCCGGTGACCCGTCGGCTCTGGCCGCCGAGGCAGCCGAGATCGAGCTGCCGCCCGGCCGTGGCCACGCCTACCTGTTCGGCGAGGCGACGGTCGTGTCGCGGCTGCGGGAGGTCCTAGCCGGGCGCGGCCTCGGCCAGGACCAGATCTCACCCAAGGCCTACTGGGGCCGCGG
>JASIGD010000048.1 GCA_030045295.1 Streptosporangiaceae bacterium | reverse complement strand
CATCCCACAGCTGCCAAGAAGGTCACCGCACCAGCCAAGAGCGCCCAGGTGATCTCGTTTCACCCCACGGTATTGGGGGTGGTGGGTGGGTCAGCGACCTTGTCGGCCACCGGCGGCGGGTCGGGCAACCCGGTCGTGTTCACCTCCAGCACGACCGCGGTGTGCACCGTGTCCGGCACCGACGGCACCACGGTCAGCTACCTGGCACCAGGCAGCTGCGTCATCAACGCCAACCAGGCCGGCAACGCCACCTACCAGCCCGCCCCCCAGGTCACGCAGACAATCACGGTAGATCCAGCCGTGACCAGCTCGCCATGAACCATGGACCCAGGTCCGCCGCGATCTCGGCGAGAGCCTCCTTCGGGGATGAGCATGGGCACGGATGACGGCTCGCCTTCGACGATCAGGGCCACGAGGGCGCGAGTCCACATTCCGGTTTCCCAGTCGGCTTGGCCGGGGCGCAGGGCCATGATGTCAGTCATCGTGCCCCCAGGAGCTGCTCGTCGACAGCCGCAAGGATGTGGTCCGGGTCGGCTTTGTCCAGCCGCCGAAGGTTCAAATCCCCGATCCTCCGCAGCTCGCACCCCTTTCCCGGAACGCCGGGGAAGGGGTGTTTGTCCGAGCGGAGCCGAAAGCCGCCGTCTAGGTTTATCGCTGGCCCCACAGCGCCTCGCTGACCTGCCCGCTCGCGCGCGTGCCCGGCTGACCCTGGTCGGTGGGGGAACCGATCGCCACGTGGGGGCTGCGCCATCGGCGCGACCGCGCCTGAGGCGCATGGGGTGGTCAGCCGAGACCGGACAACAGGTACCTGGCGGCGATGGCGATTACCAGAACGCCGACCAGGCGGCGGATCAGTGCGTTCGGCAGGTGGGACTGGATGCGGGCGCCGGTATAGGCGCCGGCTAGGCCGCCAACACCGAGCGCGATGCCGATAGGCCAGTCAGGGGCCACCGCACCCGGCTTATGGATCGATATGACGGTGAACGTGATCACGCCGGCGACCGAGGTCACGAACGTCGACGCCAGGGCAGCGGGAGCGACCTCGGATGCCCGCCGCCCGGACCCGATCAGGACCGGGGCCAGGATCGAGCCGCCGCCGATCCCGTAGATGCCGCCGACACAGCCCACCGCGGCCGCCATGACGGCCAGCACCGGAGCCGGGATCGGCCGGACCGGGCGGCCGGGATCATTGTGCTGAGCTGGACGGCTCAGGGCCAGCCAGACGCCGAGGGGAAACAGGACGACGCCTACCACCAGGTCGAAGACGCGCGGGCCGGGCAGCAACTCGACGCGGATCACCGATCCGGCGATCACACCGGGCACGGTCCCGGCGGCGAGCGTCAGGGCCAGGCGCCCGCCCGTCTGTCCCTGTCGCCAGTAGCGGTACAGCGCCCCCGGCGTGGCGATGATGTTATACAGCAGGTTGGTCGGCGTCACGGACGGGCTGGGCGTGCTCAGCACGCTGACCTGAAACGGGAGTAGGAGCACCGCTCCCGAGATCCCGGCCGGGGTCGTTGCCACCGCGATCAGGTACGCCGCCACCAAAGCCACGACTTCGGTCCAGCCAGTGTCCGGCACGGAGGTCACAATAACCAGCCCAGTGCCCCGAATCGAGCGATGACCAGCCATTTTGCGTCATGCAACTCCCGGAAGCAGTCAGCCCGAGGAGATCCAATTCCGGGCCGCGCCGACCGGGTCGGACCAGCCAGGTCCGTGGTAAGCATCCACCTGGCGGAACTGGACGCGGATGCCCCCGTTGCTGATTGGCCGCCGGATCCGAGTTGACGCCAGCAAGGCTAGGACTGCTGGCCGCCTTGGCCGTGCTGACTGGGATTCTCGGGTGGCGTTCCGGTCTCTGGGACCGTATCTTCGGCCGCGATCCCGACATCTGCGGGTGTGAACGGCGCTGACCGGTGCAGCACGACCGCGATGAGAGGGAACACCAGAACCGAAAGTACGCCGGCGCCGACCAAGGCGGCGGCGGTAGACGGAAGCATGACACCGTCCTGTTCGCCGATCTCGGCGAGGGCGATCAGCAATGGCAGCGTGGTCGCTGTAACGAACGCCATCTCAACCCGCTGCCGGGGCGCGAGGGCCCGCCGGTAGACCAGTAGCGACGGCAGGCCGCGGACCACCAGCAGCAAGGCAAGGAAGATGAGCATCCGCAGCGGATCCTCGCTAATCGCCTTCAGATCCAGGGTCATCCCGGAGGAAATGAAGAAGATCGGGATGAATATCCCATAGCCGACCGCGTCGAACTTCCGCTCGAGGCCTTCTATGTCCATGTTGGACCGCCGGGTCCAGGCGCGCAGCACCATCCCGGCCAGCATTGCACCGAGCACCACGTCCAAGCCGAACCGGCTCGCCACTGCGAGCAGCACGAACAGCAGGACCATGGCCCCGCGCAGCGTGATTTGCCCGGTCTCGTCCTGGCCCTCCTGGACGATCCGCTGCATCGCGCGGCTGCGGGTCAGCCACGGCACGGCGGTCAGGATGAGCGCGAGCACTCCGACCAGGGCCACCGAGGCCAGCGCGACGAAGTGACCCCGGCGGGTGAGGAAGACCGCGATGATCAAGATGGGGAACAGCTCACCGACGGCCCCTGCCGCGTACACGTACCGGCCGAAGGGGCCGGCCAGCATGTCATTGTCCCGCAGGATGGGCAACAGCGTGCCCAGCGCGGTAGTGGTCAGAGCCAGCCCGACCGGGAAGTAATCCTTGATGTAGCCGGCCGCAGTCAGCCCTGCCGCTACCCCCACGGCCAGGGCCGCCGAAATGAACCAGCCTCCGATCGCCAGTGAGCCCGGTCGTTGCCGCAGCAGTGCCGGATCCAGCTCGTAGCCAGCTAGCAAGAACAAGAAGCCGAGCCCGATATTGGCCAGCAGCGTGACGCTTGATGTGTCGGCCACGCCAAGCACATGCGGGCCGATCAGCGCGCCGCCGAGCAGGAATATGACAACCTGCGGAACGCGCGGGCCCGGCAGGACAGCGACTATCAGCGGTGCCAGCGCTGCGACCAGCGCCACGGCCACCAGGTCGTCTAGCTGCGTGGTGAGGCTCACGACGGCCGCTCAGCCTGACGTGACGGTGATCATCCGGCACCCCCCGGGCAGTGGCGAATCAGGCAGTTCTCACGCTAAGGCCAGCCGACTCCACGCTGCGCATCGGCCTGCGGCCACACCTGGAGCAAGATTGTCCTGCGTTAATGCATTTACCCATACTTAGCGTGGCTCAGCCACCAGGCGGGACCAGATGACGGAAGTACTACGCCCGTCGGGGAAGGTCCGGATAGGCCGTCCAGTCCCTCGCCGTGCCCGTTGAACGGCGCGCGCTACCAGCCACGGAACTGGCCTTGCGTGGCCCAGAAGGCGGCCAGCGTGGTCGCGCACGCCAGGGTAGCCGCTACAGCTACGAGGCGGCAGACAGTACGGTCGGCGAGAAGCGCCCGTTCGCAGCGACCAGCGCTCGCGGCAGCGACGGCCGACGCCGATCCAGCGACCCTGTTGGTGATCGGCTGGATTGCCGCGCGCAGCTGCCCCAGTATGCGATCCGGGGCCCCCCGGCCCGCGGCGCGCTTACGCTTGCTGGGAGCCCTCGAGGCGATATTGTTCTGCGCTAACGCATTTACCTAGACTTAGCCTGCTCAACGACCGGACGAGGAGGAGGCATGCCACTCGACTGGGTTGTGATAGGCCTGGATAACGGCGGGACCACGAACAACGGAACGATCCTCGACTCCAGCGGTCAGTTCCTCCTCGACCGGATGGCGGAAGTACCTAGCAACGTGCGGGAAGGTCCGGACAAGGCCATCCAGTCCCTCGTCGAGTCCGTGGAACAGGTGCTCGGGCTCACTGGCGTGCCGATCACGTCGGTACGCGCAGTCGGCCTTGACACGCCCGGCCCGGCTAGCGCGGAAGGCATCATCTCGTCGAAGGGCGCGACGAACTTCGGCGACGCGGGCTGGCGCGGCTTCGACATCAGGGGGGCACTGACCGAACGCCTCAGCCTGCCGGTTGTCTACAACAATGACGGAAACGCGGCGGCGCTGTACGCGCACCACGTGCGGTTCGGCAAGGAAGCGGAACGGCACAGCTCGGTTTCGGCGATCGTGGGTACCGGGCTCGGCGGCGGGCTCATCGAGGCCGGACGGGTGATAAAGGGGGCGGCCGGGATGGCCGGAGAGCTTGGCCACGTGCCCATTCCGATGGACGGCCTGCTGGGTCCGGGCCAGTCGATCCCCTCATGCAACTGCGGCCAGTGGGGGGACGCGGAGAGCGTCGCCTCGCTGACCGGCATTCAGAAGAACCTGTTGCCGTACTGGCTTAACAGGTACGAGGATCACGAGCTCGGCACCCTGCCGGTAGGCCAAGCCGCCAAGCTGGTCCGCCGCTACGCCGAAGAGGGCGACGAGATGGCGTTGGCGATCTTCAAGCAGCAGGCCATCGCGCTCGGGCGGTTGCTGACCATCGCCGCTAACTTCTTCGATCCTGGCGCCTATTTCCTCGGCGGCGGCGTAGTGGAGGCTGCGCCGCACTTCCGCGACTGGTTTCTCGCCGAGGTGCGCGCCAACACGGTACTGCGCGAGGAGCAGGCCAAGGCCGCGGAAATCTCCCTGGTGCCCGACCTCGATATGGCCGGCGCGCGGGGCTCGGCCATCGCTGCCTTCGACTGGTTCGTCGGGCAGTACCACGTGACCTAAGACGGCGTTGAAGTGGGCGTGGCTGGGAGAGATCTGGCTCCGGCAAGGGGTACGTTGCGCCAACGAGCCCCTCAGGTGGGGCACGTTGCGCCAACGAGCCCCTTCCTGCCCACCGTGACCATCACGAAAAGACGGGCCAGAACCGAAACTCGCCGGGTAAACGGTCCACGATCATCCGGCGCGCTTCACTGCTGGGACCAGTGTGATTAACGTTACGGGTTAGTCCTGGGTTGGTTCTCAGTCCTGGGGCGGAGGGATGACGACGACCATGGTAAAACGGACCGGCTCGTCGCCTTCGTTGCTGTAACGGTGCGGGCGGCTGGCCGGGAAGCGGGCGCTCTGGCCGGCCTTGACCGTGTGCCGCTCGCCGGCGACCGTCAAGGTCAGGCTGCCGGCCTCAACCGAGACCATCTCACGGGTGGCTGGAGCGTGCGCGTCGCCGCCGAACGACTCGCCCGGCGCCACTTCCCACCGCCACAGCTCAACCGCCCACGGCGGGTCCGTTGCGCCGAGAATCACCCCGGTACCTCCGGACGGGCCGCGCCAGAGCACGCGGGAGGCATCGGGGCTGCTGATCCTGACGGCCGGCTCGCCCCCCACGTCGACCAGCAGCGTGACGGGCACGCCGAACGCGTCGCCGATCCGTGCCAGCGTGGCGAGGTTCGGGTTGGAACGCCCCTGCTCGAGCGCGACAAGCACGCCCTTGCTCACCCCGGAACGCGCGGCGAGCTGGTCAAGCGACCAGCCGCGATCGGCGCGCAGCGCCTGCAGGGTCCGCGCCACGGCAGTCGTTATGTCCGGTACGTCCGCCATTAATTCCCTTTCCCGGCCGACCCTTCGGTCGGTAAGATGCACTATACATTTCAGTTTTCCGACCGATCCCGACTGCTCCAGAGGAAACCGACCGTGGTGACGATCCTGGCACTGGCCGCCGCCCTGCTCTACGGGACCGCCGACTTTCTCGGCGGGGTGGCCTCCAGGCGCGCGCGCGTGTTCGCGGTGCTGGCCCTGACCGTCCCGGCGGGCGCGCTCGTCGTAGTGCTCGTGGCGCTGCTCGGCGACGCGGCGGGGCTGGGCGCACTATTCGGGCACGGCGGACCGGGCACGCCGGCGTCGGCGTGGGGCTGGAGCACCGTCGGCTGGGCCGCCGCATCGGGTGTCTGCGGGACCCTCGGCCTGGTCGCGTTCTACGCCGGCTTCGCCGCGGCACCGATCAGCGTGGTGGCGCCCGTCGCCGCGCTTGTTTCTGCGGTTCTGCCGGTGAGCGTCGCGATTGCCGGCGGCGAACGGCCCGGGACCGGCGTGGTCGCCGGAGGGCTGCTCTGCCTAGTCGCGATTGTCCTGCTCAGCGCGCAGCCAGCGCCCCACGAGAAGCGCGGCGAGGGCAAAAAAGGCGGCCATCGGCTTGTTGCCTCGGGTCGGCTACTGGCTCTCGGCTACGGTGTCGCCGCGGGCGCCGGCTTCGGCCTGTTCTTCCTGTTCCTCAAGAACGCCGGCCAGTCCGGGGTGCTCTGGCCGGTGGCGGTCTCGCGTTCGGCGGGAACCGTGGTCGCCCTCGGCATCGCCCTCGCCACCAGGACACGTCCTTGGCCCCGCGGGGGAGGGGCAGTGGTCGGCATCGCGCTGGTCTCGGGCGCTATCGACGCGGCGGCCAACGTCTGCTATGTCCTCGCTACCCGCGCCGGGCTGTTCGGGCTGGCCGTCGTGATCACGTCCCTGTACCCGGGTATGACGGTGCTGCTGGCCAGGCTGGTACTCGGCGAACGGATGCGCTGGGTGCAACGGACGGGCTTGCTCCTCGCCGCGGTGGGCGTGGTACTGGTAACCACGTGAGCTCAGAGTTCGCTTCTCCTGTCCCTCTCGTCCGCCTCCTCTTTGAAGATCAGCCCGCACACCTCGAGGTAGAGCTGCTCAGGGTAGGGGATGAAACGGACGTTGCTCAGCGCCTGGTCCTGCCCGGCTGACTCCACGATGAACTCGCCATAGCCGAGTAGCTGGCCCAGGGTGGACCGCTGGAAGCTCATGTCCGTCACCTTCGTGAGGGGCATCATGTTCACCTTGCGGATGATGACGCCCTGGACCAGGACCAGCCGCTGAGACGTGACGACGAAGAAGTGGACGGCCCAGTCCCAGATCTTAAATCCGAACCACAGCAGGAGGATCCCCCACAAGCCCCAGATCACGAGGATGGCGGTGCTGTTGCCGTGCGCGACTGAGCCGCTCAGCCAGCCGGCCAGGCCGAGTCCTAGCAGGACGAGGAAAATCGGCCAGATCAGCACCGCTGGGTGCTCATGAACGGAGATAACCTGGCGTTCGTGGGGCAGGAGGTACTTGTTGACCGAGGCCGGCACTCGATCAGTGTTCGGAGCCAGCCTCATCCATGTACCTGGCCCTACAGCGAAGCGAAGAAGCTGGAAATCCCATGCGCCGCCGTGGTCAGGAAGCTTCCGATGTTATGCACGACATGAGCAGCCCCCGTGGGGTCCTCTATCACCCACCAGATGACGAAGGCGACAGCGAGCCACCCAAGGACTGTTCTGAGGTTCACGTCGCCTCCCACGGGCGCCGGGACTTGTCCTGTCGGTCAAAGAACCAATGTTAGCTCGTACCGATCCGCCGGCCAATGCTATCTGCCGGCCAATGCTAACGGGGTGAAGCTGCCGCGTCGGCATCAGTATGCCCCGTGTCGGCCTCAGTATGCCCGATCTTCGGCGGCCGCGCGGTCCGGGCCGGGTCTGCCACGTCGGCGCGGGCTCGGCGGATCTTTAGCCGTGCAGCTTGATCGGCGATTTTACGGGCGCGACCGGCGGCGATCTGACAACATTCCCCCGTGCGTAGCATGCTGGTGCGGTGGCGATGTCAGACGTAAGCGACGCGGACTTCGCAGTCATCGTGTACCGGGAAGAAGACCGGTGGGAAGCCGACGCGCTGCCCGCCGCGGTCACCGCTGACCTCGATGGCCTCGTGCAGGCGCTGCGCCAGCAGCCGAGCATCGCTGGCACCATCGGTTTCGCGGGAGTCGGCGATGACTTCTGGGTGGCGGTCCGGGTCCTCGGCGA
>JASIGD010000434.1 GCA_030045295.1 Streptosporangiaceae bacterium | reverse complement strand
CCGTTCAGCACCACGGCCCCGTTGTCGCAGAAGGCGGCCACGGCAGTGGTCAACCTGGTCCTCGGCTGCGCCATCGGGTCGCTCGTATACGGGGTCGCCGCGCGGGCGATACGGCGACGGCCGATCAGCGGCGGGTACCAAACTAACTACCCGCCGTCGCGGATGCCCTACAGCTGATCGCCCCTACATCTTGAAGCCGACTGTCAGGCTGGAAGTTCGGCCGGCCGGGTGAGCGCCGCCTGGTCAGGCCCGATAGCCGGTGCCCTCGGCGATCGGTGTCGGCTCCCGGTCTCTGCCGCCATGATTTGAGCGCCATCGGCTCTGCTGTCGCGACACTTATCGCACCCGTATTCGGAATCTAGGGCGATGGTGAGCTGGACGGGCCATGCTGTATACGTCAAGCGCGATGCTTGACATCTCAATCACGCTTGGTATAGTTCGCAGCAGAAGCCGACAAGGAGGCCGCGACAATGGCTAGCATTCCCGCCCAGGATGAGTTCCTGGCTGTCACCCGTAGAAGCCAGCAGGCCATGATCACCGCGATCAAGACCTGGGCCGAAACCGTCAGGACGGCAACTCCGAGGTTCATGTCCGTCTATGCGCCGCTCACGGACAACCTGCCCAAGCTCCCGTCCGTCACCGTGCCCTTCCTGGCCAAGCTGCCCGCGCCGAAGGACGCCGTGGCCAGCGCCTACGACCTGGCCGAGGAACTGCTGGCCAGCCAGCGGAAGTTCGCTGAAGACCTGTTGAAGGCGATGACGCCGCTGATCGCCGACCGCGGTGAGGGCGCGCCGAAGGCGCCGGGCCAAAGCACACCTCAGGTGCCGGGCCAGAGCGTGCCGCGGCCAACGGCGACCAGCAGCGAGCCCAGGGCCGCCACAGGCCCGGCGGCCACGAGGACGCCGACCAGCCCGGCCCGGAAGAGGACGCCGGACCGCCCGGCGCCGAAGAGCCCGGCCGCCAAGAGCCCGGCCGACAAGAGCCCGGCCGCCAAGGGGACGCCCGCCAAGAGCGCGCCTGAGAGCCCGGCCGACAAGAGCACGCCTGCCGAGAGCGCGCCTGAGAGCCCGGCAGCCAAGAGCACGCCTGAGAGCCCGGCGCCGAAGGGCACGACGGCCAGCTGAAACAGCGCCGCATACTATAGTTTGCGGCGACCAGGGCGCGGCCCGATGATCAGATGCGTGATGTCCTGGACGGGTTCGCTCCGCCGCTGGCCCCGCGGACCAGGTGCACCGCATCGCGTCCTTGTTACGGACCGTAACCATCTATGTAGCCCTGGACAGGTCGACGATGCGTTCCTTCTGTTGACCAGAGCGCAAAATTCAGTCTCCTGTGGCAAAGGTTCGGCAGTTTAGCACCTTAAAGCCGGTTTGACGAGTTTTGGCGAATTTGCCCTATGTGTACGGTCTGTGTCGCTTAGGCTGCCCCGATGTCAGGCGCTCCGAAGGCTGCCCGCACCTTGAGCGGCCTTCCCGGTGAGCGCGAACTGCTCGGAGAGGAGCCCTTTGGGCCGCCACAGGAAACGAACACGCATCCGACTCTCGCACGCACTTCCCACCGTCGCGCCCGCGCTGGCCGGCGTGGCCGCGGCGTTCTGCTTGGCGCCGCAGGCGCTGTCCGACACGCCAGGGACCCAGGCGGTCGCGCAGCACGCCTCGGCCGCGGACACGGCCGGCACCCTTTCCCGCGCGCAGGTGCTGTCGGTTACCCGACCGGCGTCGGAGCACAAGCCGGGTTCCGCCCAGCCGTCCTGGTACACCGTCCGGCCGAATGACTCGCTGTCTGCGATCGCCGGGCACTTCTACCACAACCCGGACGCCTGGCCCGTGCTGTACTGGGCCAATCACAACCAGATCCACTGGGCCGACGACATCCAGGCCGGACAGGTCCTGCGGATCCCGGTCAAGCCCGCCCGGATACCCGGCCCGCCGTCGCTTCCCGGGCAGGCCGCGCCGGCCGAGGCGCCCGCCGCGCAGCCCGCAGATCCTGCGCCCGCGCAGGCCGACGCGGCACCGGTTGCGACCAGCTACTCCGGCGCCTACCCCGGCGGCTCGTTCGGCGCATGCGTGGTCGCCGCCGAGTCCGGCGGCGACGCCCAGGTCATGAACTCCAGCGGTCACTACGGCCTGTACCAGTTCAGCGCGTCGACGTGGGCTGAGTACGGCGGTGACCCGGCTGACTTCGGCAGCGCCAGCGTGGCCGAGCAGAACCAGGTGTTCGCCAACGCGCTGGCCAGCGGCGGCCAGTCCAACTGGTCGGCCTACGACGGCTGCTGAGTAGCGGCCAGTCCTGATCAGCCTTACGACGGCTGCCGATCCGCGCCCGCGCTTCACGACGGGCGGCTAGCCCGCCGGTACGCCGAGGCCCCGCGACACGCGAATGCCGCGGGGCCTCGGCGCGTCAGGCCCCGAAAAATGGTTAGCTAGGGAAATGAATTAACGGCCCGGGTTGTTAGCTCTGCTGCAGAGGCGATCGGTGAGGTGGGGCGGTTACGCTGTCAAGGAGGACGGGAAACACGACGGGCAAGCGGGCTTCGGAACGCGGGTGGCTGCGACGGCTGGCGGGGTACTGCTGGCGTTACCGCCGCAATGTCGTCATCGCGCTGGGCGGTTCCCTGGTGGCCAGCCTGGCGACCGCCGCGATCCCGCTGGTGCAGCGGCGGATCATCGACGACGTCCTCCTCACGCACCGGCAGTCGATCTGGCCGCTCGCTGCGCTGCTGCTGGTCGTGGCCGCGGTGAACTTCGGCGCCATCTACACGCGCCGGTATATCGGCGGCCGGGTGTCCCTCGATGTCCAGTACGACCTGCGCACCGAGCTCTTCGGCTCGCTGTCCCGCCTGGACGGCGCGCGCCAGGACGAGATCCACACCGGGCAGTTGGTCGGCCGGTCCATCTCGGACCTGAACATGGTGCAGAGCATCCTGTCTATGGTGCCGGTCACCCTGGGGAACCTGGCGTTGTTCATCGTGTCCATCGGAATCATGCTGGTGCTTTCCCCCGTGCTCACGATCGTGGCCCTGGTGGTAGCCCCGGCCCTGTGGATTATCGCGCTGGCGTCGCGGCGGAAGCTGTTCCCGGCGAGCTGGCACGCGCAGCAGCAATCGGGCGAGGTGGCCGGCATCGTCGACGAGGCCATCGGCGGCGTGCGGGTCGTCAAGGGCTTCGGGCAAGAGGAGCAGGAGCAGGAGCGGCTAGAGGCGACCAGCTCGCGTCTGTTCGCGTCTCGGCTGCGCATGATCCGGCTGACGGCCAGGTACAACCCCGCGCTGACCGCTATCCCGTCGCTCGGCATGGTCGGCGTCCTGGCCCTCGGCGGCTGGCTGGCGATCCATGGCTCTATCACCCTCGGAACCTTCCTCGCCTTTTCCGCCTACCTGGCCCTGATGAGCGGGCCGGTACGGACCCTCACCATGATGGTCACCATCGGGCAGGAGGCACGGGCCAGCGTCATCAGGGTGTTCGACATCATCGACTCTCGCCCGGTTATCACCGACAAGCCGGACGCGATCGGCCTCCCGGCGGATGCCAACGGCATCAGCTTCGACAACGTCCGGTTCGGCTACCTGCCCTCTGAACCTGTGCTCCGCGGGCTCTCGCTTCGCGTCGAGCCTGGCGAAACGGTCGCCGTGGTCGGTGCGTCCGGCTCAGGCAAGTCCACCATCGCGCTCCTGCTCCCCCGCTTCTACGACCCGCAGCACGGCTCGGTCAGCGTCGGCGGTTACGACGTCGCAGATGTGACCCGCGACTCGCTGCGGGCCGCGGTCGGCCTGGTCATGGAGGACAGCTTCCTGTTCTCCGACACGGTGGCGGCCAACATCGCCTACGGCAAGCCGGATGCCACGCAGGAACAGATCATCGCTGCCGCCCAGGCCGCGCAGGCCCACGAGTTCATCGTCAAGCTGCCGCAAGGCTACGAGACCGTGGTCGGCGAACAGGGCCTCACGCTGTCCGGCGGACAGCGCCAGCGGGTTGCCCTGGCCCGGGCGCTGATCACCGACCCGCGGCTGCTGGTACTGGACGACGCAACCTCGGCCATCGACCCGCGCCTGGAAGCGGAGATCCACGCGGCGCTGCGCGAGGTGATGCGCGGACGCACCACGCTGATCATCGCGCACCGCAGGTCGACGCTGAACCTGGCCGACCGGATCATCGTCCTTGACCAGGGCCGGGTCGCCGACACCGGCACCCACGAGGAGCTGACCGAGCGCTGTCCCCTGTACCGGCTGCTCATCACCGGCCCGGACGCCGATGACGCGGGGACGGCCGAGTACGAAGCGCTGATCCGGCCGCGCGCGCGCCGCACCGTGGAAGACGTGCTTGACGGGCGCGCGCTGGCCGGAGCGAGCCAGGGCGGCGTTCCCGGCGGCGCCCCGGGCCTCAACCGCCTCGGCGGGGCGGGCGGCCGGGGTTCTGCGGGGCGCGGCCGCACCGGCGCGGGCGCTGGGAACATCACCGGGATGTTCGCCAGCCTGCCGCCCTCCCCCGAACTGCTGGCCAAGGTCGAGGCGCTGCCGCCGACCAAGGACGTGCCCAACGTGGACATCGGCCGGGCACGGGCGGCTGACAGGCAGTTCACCCTGCGCAGGCTGCTCCGCCCGCTGACGCTCGCGCTGATCGCCGGGCTGCTCCTGGACGGCCTCGACGCCCTCGCCTCGCTCGCGCTTCCCGCGCTGGTCAGGAGCGGCATCGACCAGGGCGTCGAGAACAAGGTCTTCCACGTGGTGATCGTCGTCTCGCTGATCGGGCTCGCGATCGTCCTGGCCGACTGGCTGGTCAACATCACGGAGACGATGGTGGTCGGGCGCAACGGGGAGCGGCTCCTGTTCACGCTGCGAGTCAAGCTCTTCGCGCAGCTTCAGCGCCTGGGCCTGGACTTCTACGAACGCGAGCTGTCCGGCCGGATCATGACCAGGATGACCACCGACGTGGACGCCCTGTCCACGTTCCTGCAGACCGGCCTGGTCACCATGGTCAGCTCGGTGCTCACGTTCTTCGGCGTGCTCGCCGCCATGATCTTCATCAACCTGCGGCTCGGCCTGGCGGTGCTCGCCATCTTCCCGGTGCTGGTCGTCGCCACGCTGATCTTCAGGTCGAAGTCGGCCAAGGCCTACAACGAAGCGAGGGAGAAGGTCGCCGCCGTCAACGCCGACTTCGCCGAGAACGTGGCCGGGCTGCGGGTCACGCAGGCCTTCCGCCGAGAGCCGACCAACCAGGCACGGTTCGGCGGGCTCAGTAATGCCTTCCGCCTGTCCCGGCTGCGGGCGCAGCGCTACATAGCGCTGTACTTCCCGTTCGTCCAGACCCTGTCCACGGCGGCAGGCGCGATCGTCCTCGTCGTCGCGACCGGGGAGATGCGCAACGGCACGCTCAGCGCGGGCGCGCTGATCGCCTACCTGCTCTACATCGACATGGTCTTCTCCCCCGTCCAGCAGCTCTCCCAGGTCTTCGACGGGTACCAGCAGGCTATGGTCGGTCTCCGGCGGATCACCGACCTGCTCCGGCTGGGCACGTCCACGCCCCCGGCGGCCCGGCCGGTTCCGGCGGGCAGGCTGCGCGGCCGCATCGAACTGCGCGACGTGGACTTCAGCTACTCCGGCAGCGCCGCGAACGCGATCAACGGGATCAGCCTGGCCATCGAGCCCGGCGAGACCGTCGCGCTGGTCGGCCAGACCGGGGCGGGCAAATCGACGCTGGTCAAGCTCATCGCGCGCTTCTACGACGTGACCAGCGGCGCCGTCCTGGTCGACGGCACCGACGTCCGCGACTACGATCTGGCCAGCTACCGGCACCAGCTCGGTGTCGTCCCGCAGGAGTCGTACCTGTTCGCCGGGACAGTCCGGGATTCGATCGCCTACGCCAAACCGGACGCCAGCGACGCCGAGGTGGAGGCCGCGGCCCGCGCAACCGGCGCGCACAACATGATCATGAGCCTGCCCGGCGGCTACGACCACGAGGTGTCCGAGCGCGGCCGCAACCTCTCGGCCGGCCAGCGGCAGCTCATCGCGCTGGCCCGGGCGCAGCTCGCCGATCCGGCGATCCTGCTGCTCGACGAGGCCACCGCGGCACTCGACCTGGCCGCCGAGGCGGCGGTGAACCGCGCCGTCAGCGAGCTGACCGCGGCACGCACCACGATCGTGGTCGCGCACCGGCTCACCACCGCCGCCCGCGCGGACCGGATCGTGGTCCTGGACTCCGGGCGCATCGTCGAGATCGGCAGCCACGCCGAACTGCTGGACGCGGACGGCACGTACGCCTCGCTCTGGGACGCCTTCACCGGCGAAGCCGAACTGGTCGCCTAGCCCGAAGCGGTGGCCCGCGCGCCCGTCTGGGCCGCACGCAGCCGATCGCGGAGAGAAGGACCACCGCCGTTCGGGATAATGCATGTGATCGGAGTGAGGCGATGTACCGGCTCCTCTACCAGATGGTGCTACGGCGGTTGCCCGCCGAGACGGCGCACGAGACAGGATTGTGGCTGATCCGCGTGGCGGGCGAGGTCCCGGGGGCGGCGTGGCTGCTGCGGCGGTGGCTCGGGCCGCGCGATCCGGTGCTGCGGGTGCGGGCGCTCGGGCTGGAGTTTCCCGGGCCGCTCGGCCTGGCGGCCGGGTTCGACAAGGACGCGCGGGCTACGCGCGGGCTCGGCGCGCTGGGGTTCGGGTTCGTGGAGGTCGGCACGGTGACCGCCCGGCCGCAGCCGGGAAACGAGCGGCCGCGGATGTTCCGGCTGTCCGCGGACCGCGCGCTGGTCAACCGGATGGGCTTCAACAACCGCGGCGCCCCGGCGGCCGCCGCCAGGCTGCACGGACGAGCGGGAAAAGGCGGACGGGAGCTGATCGTCGGGGTCAACATCGGCAAGACCAGGGCGGTGCCGGATGCCGACGCGGCCGCGGACTACGCCGCCAGCGCGCGCGCGGTCGCGGCGGTGGCGGACTACGTGGTGGTCAACGTCAGTTCGCCGAACACGCCCGGGCTGCGCGATCTGCAGGCCGCGGAACGGCTCAGGCCGGTGCTGGCCGCGGTGCGCGAGGCGCTCGACGGGGCCACCGAGCACCACGTGCCGCTGCTGGTGAAGATCGCGCCGGACCTGGCTGACGCGGACATCGACGCGGTCGCGGACCTGGCGGCCGAGGCCGGACTGGACGGGATCATCGCGACCAACACCACTGTGTCGCGCGAGGGGCTGGCCAGCTCCCCGGCTGACGTGGCGGCCGCGGGGGCGGGCGGCTTGTCCGGTCCGCCGCTGCGGGCGCGGGCCCTGGCCGTCCTGCGGCGGCTGCGCTCCCGCGCGGGAGACGGGCTGGTGCTGATCTCGGTCGGCGGGATCGAGACCGCGGATGACGCGTGGGAACGGCTGCGCGCCGGGGCCACGCTGGTGCAGGCCTACACCGGCTTCATCTACGGCGGGCCGCTATGGCCGCGGCGCATTCACGCGGGGCTGGCGCGCCGGGCGCGGGCAGCGGGCTCATCGTCGGTCGGTACCGCCTCAAGCCGCTCATGAGGGGCCTGGCACGGGTTGCCGGCCGCGACCCATAGCCGGCCCGCGCTCAGGTCCATCAGCACCGACGCGATGGTGGCGCCCTGCTCGCACGGGTGCACGGCCGGGTCCGGGTGGGCGCAGATGCTGCGGGGGTAGTCGGCGTGATCGGCGAGTAGCACCCGGAAATCGTCGAGCGCCGCCGCCTGGGACGCTCCGGCCCGGAGCCGCTGCAGGCGGACCGCGCTGCTGGGCATGGCCCACAGCGACAGGTCGACCGGGTGGATGCCCGGCGAGAGGAAATGGTTGGTGTGCAGCAGCACGCCCTGGTCGGGGAACAGGGGGTACAGGCGGGTGAAGTCGCCCGGTGCGGCCTCTACGTCCAGCGCAGCGCCGCTGGAGTGGGCGATCAGGTAGTTGGCCGACGAAGACCGCATCCCCGATTGCAGCACGGCGAGGGCTTCGGTGACGGTCGCGCAGTCGAGTATCGCCCGCAGCAGTACGTGGTAAGGCAGCCCGGGCGCGCCGGTGTCCGCGTCGGTCACCAGGGCGTTAGTGACCAGGCCGAGGCCCGCGGAGTTCATCCCGGCCTTGGCTAGCAGCCCCGCTTCCACCACCGTGACGAAGCTCGGGGCGCCGTCCTGCCTGGCCTCGAGCACGACCAGCGTCTGCGCCGAGTGGAGCAGCCAGTCCCAGTTCTGCCCGACCAGCGTGGGTCCTGACCCCTGCCCCGGGACGATCGCGAAGGCGCTGCACTCGGCCGGAATCGTGGCGCCGAGAGGCGCCTGGCGGGCGAGGGCGGCGTTGATCACCTCGGTGCGCACATTGATCGCTAGCACGTCGGCCAGGTCAAGCCCGGATCCGTCGGCGATGCCGCGCATCTCCTCCAGGTAGGCGGGCCGGAAACCGGCGACGGGCGCCTCGAATCCGGCCGCCAGGCGCCGGACCGTCGGCCAGTCCCACCCTGTGTAATGCGCGAACACGCGCTGGTAGGCCCGCACCGACCGGCGTACCCGGGCCCGGGCCTGCGCGCCGTACTGCCGGCCGCGCTCGTAGTGGGTTCCCTCGACGCGGACCCGCGGTATCCCGCGGGATGGCGTGGCTCCGTTCGCGTGCGGCGTACTTGTCATCTGCGGCCTTCGGATCGCTCGTCGGTTAGGCTAATCGAGTGATATCGCGTCGTGTCCGCTTCGACCTGCGAGGGTGGCTGGTCCGCGTCTGGTACCGCCTGCCGTTCGTCCGTCACCGCGGCGACCCGGGGCTGGCCGGAGTGCGCGAGCCGCGCAGGCCGCGCCCGCCGACCCGGCCTCCGCAGGCGCTGTCCGCGGAACCAGAAACCGAGGAGTTCCGGGGCTCGGTCGCGATCCTGAGCCGGCCTGCCCGGCACTGGTGGCAGCGCCGTCCGCACGCCGGGCAGGCCTGACCGCACGGACAGGGCGGCCGCAGAAGCGGTAGGCCCCTGCGGCCGCCGTGACGACTGGTATCTTTGCAGCCCTTACTGGCTTCTCTCCGAGGGGACGATGAGGACTGGGACGGTCGCGTGGTGGACCACCTTGGTGGCGACCGAACCTATCAGCTGCCGCGACCATCCGCCGCCGCCGTGCGAGCTCAGGACGATCATGTCGGCGTCAGCGGCCGCCTTGACGATCTCTTCCGCGGGGTAGCCGTGAGCTGCCTTGACCGTGACCGACGCCGGCCGGGAATCGCCCAGCGTGGCCAGCACCTTGTCGGTTTCGGCCTGGGCTGCCTCGCGCACCTTCGCGGTCCGGGCTTCGTCTTCTGTGTAATGCAGCGTGCCGCCCCAAAATCCCGCCACGGCCTGGTCCACGGTGAGCACGGTAAGCGACGTGTTACGGACCACCGCTTCTTTCGCCGCCCATTCGAGGGCACGCTGCGAATGACCGGAACCGTCCACTCCGACGAGGATTCCAGACATCTCACTTCTCCTTCTGTTTTAGCTGCCTCGGTACCTTCATAAAATCGCCTCGGTACCTCCACTACCGATGCTAGGCACTCAGGACCCGCGGCGACAGGGCTATTTGCATGCTGGCGCGGGACCTTGGTCCTTAGCCGCGGGCGGACGAACTGCCTAGAGTTGATGTGACAGACTGCTGTCCGGCATAACCTACCGGGCGGCATTCGCGGAGCGTCGGAAGTTGAGGTGACGAGCCCGGTGAGCGGTCCTAGTTCTGTCGGCCCGGCCAGCCAGCCGATCGCGGTGTTTCTCCTGGATGACCACGAGGTGGTCCGCCGGGGGGTCCGCGACCTGCTGGAGGCCGAGCCGGACATTCGCGTGGTCGGCGAGGCGGGCACCGCGTCCTCGGCCCTGGCCCGGATCCCGGCGCTGCGCCCGGACGTGGCCGTCCTGGACGTGCGGCTGCCGGACGGTGACGGCGTGTCGGTCTGCCGGGAGATCCGCTCCCGGATGCCCGAGGTGGCGTGCCTGATGCTCACCTCGTTCGGGGACGACGAGGCGCTGTTCGACGCGATCATGGCCGGCGCGGCGGGCTACGTGCTGAAGCAGATCCGCGGCACCGATCTGGTCGGCGCGGTGCGCACGGTGGCCTCCGGGCAGTCGATGCTCGACCCGCGGGCCGCGAGCCAGCTGATGGCCCGGCTGCGGGACCAGTCGACCAGGCGCGACCCGCTGGCCGACCTGTCCGCGCAAGAGCGCAAGATCTTGGAGCTGATCGGTGAAGGACTGACCAACCGGCAGATCGGCGAGCGGATGTTCCTGGCCGAGAAGACCGTGAAGAACTACGTCTCCGCGCTGTTCGCCAAGCTCGGCCTGGAACGCCGCACGCAAGCGGCGGCGTACGCGGTCCGCGTCTTCGGCGACCAGCACGACAGCGAGACCCCAGGACACCGCGGTCCCTACGAATAGGGACTTTGTTCCCTTGGCGTGAAGGCGCGGAGGCCGGCATCCTTCCTGGCATGCACGCCAACCGCCCGGCTCTCAAGCGGCTATCGAAGGACCAATGTCTCCAGTTGATGGCATCTGTCCCGATTGGCCGCATCATCTTCACCCGGCAAGCATTGCCCGCAGTGGAGCTGGTCAATTTCGCGTTGGACAACGGCGACATAGTGATCAGGACGGACCTCAGCGAGAAGCTCGCCGCCGCCGTCCGCGAGGCCGTCGTCGCGTTCGAAGCTGATTGCGTGGATACGGCCAGTCAGTCCGGATGGAGCGTTACCGTTATCGGCCAGTCGCGAGAAGTGACCGATCCAGAAGAAACGGGCCGGCTTCAGCAGATGGGCCCGAACTCATGGGCTCGCGGCGAGCGGGCGCACTTTATCCGTATTTCGCCGGCAATACTCAACGGCCGGTGGCTTGACCCGCACGGCGTGCAGACGCCGGCCGAGCAAGGCGCCGGCCCGCGCGAAGCCGGGCGCGGGTTCGGATTCGGGGTCTAAAGGCAAAGGCGGCTATTTCCCGTGACCTTTCCCCGGCGACTCCCCCGGGATGCCCGCTGCTCGCATCGATCAGCCGAGCGGCACACGGCGCTCCAGCCTGGTTCCCGGCGTGGCCGCAGCCGGATCGGCCGGCCAGGATCAGGTCCGGGACGATCTTGGTTCAGCTGAGCA
Source organism: Streptosporangiaceae bacterium (assembly GCA_030045295.1). The sequence continues at coordinate 8,968 of JASIGD010000434.1, read as the reverse complement.
GAATCAAACACAAATACGGGAAAAGCAAGCCATCTGGGCCATCACCTACGTTTTACCTGATAACAGCAGAAACTAGGGTCCCAGAGCTCGGCAATACCTTAATCTCAGCGAGTAAGGTCCTTGCCGCTCTGGCCGGGACACGATCATGATGACGGTGAGGCGAACGGCGCCTGAGGTACTGCGGCGCATCAAGATCCGTCAAGGAGGCCAGCATGTCAGCAAAGCCCATCGTGGCCGCTACCGACGGCTCGGAGGCATCGCTGCGGGCGGTCGAATGGGCCGCGAGGGAGGCGGTGCTGCGCGAGGCTCCGCTGCGGATCGTCTCGGCGACGGCCGAGCCGCCCCGGATGACCGGAGGTCATGATATATCCGGCTACGACACCGTGGGCGATATCCTGGACGAGCACCGCGACCAAGCCCTGACAGCGGGAGCCGAGCGGGCGGCCCAGGCCGCCCCGGGCCTGCTGATAGACGCCGACCAACTGCACGGAGCGCCCGCCGACGCCGTCACCGACAGCGGATCGGGTGCGTTGATGCTGGTCGTCGGGTCCCGGGGGCGCGGGGAGTTCGCGGCGCTGGTTCTCGGGTCGGTCAGCCGGTACGCGGCTACCCACGCATCCTGCCCGGTCGTGGTGGTCCGCGAGACGGCGCAGGCCGTTCAGCGCCAGGTCGGCATCGGCATCGGCGACCTGAAGACCAACTCCGCCGCGGTGGAGTTCGCGTTCGAGGAGGCTGCCCTGCGCCAGGCCAGCTTGGTGGCTGTTCATGCCTGGCACGTGCCGGATTCCGACCTCTCGCGCGCCGGACCGGTGCCAGGCGTGCCCGGCGCACACGACATCGCAGCGCAGGTGACCGCGAAGCTAGAGGAAATGCTGAGCGACTGGCGGGATAAGTACCCCGACGTCCAGGTGAGTTACGACGTGGTCCACGGCCACCCGGGCCGGACGCTGGCTGGCCTGTCCGCCCGCGCCGACCTGGTGGTGCTCGGCAGGCACACCGAGCGGCATGGTCCCGCGTCGGTAACGCACGCCGTGCTGAACCACGCGCACGGGCCCGTCGCGACGGTTCCTCCCGCCTGACCTGGTCCGCGCAGATCAGGCCGGGTCCCGCTCGATCGGGCAGGTCATGCACCGAGGTCCGCCGCGGCCGCGGCCCAGCTCGCTGCCGGCGATCGTGACCACTTCCATGCCGTGCTTGCGCAGCATGGTGTTGGTGGCGACGTTGCGTTCGTAGCCGAAGATGACTCCGGGCGCGACGGCAAGATAGTTGTTCCCGTCGTCCCACTGCTCCCGTTCGGCAGCCCGGGTGTCCTCATCGGTGCTCAGCACCGTGACCTGGTCTACCCCGAGCACTTCCGCGACCTTGTCCCACAGGTCGTGGTTGAGGGCGACGGACACGGCGCTACCCGTCTGGTCCGGGGTCAGCGTCCACGATCGCAGCCTCCGGTCCAGGTAGGGGTACTGGACGAAGGTGGTCCGGTCGATCATGGTCATGACCGTGTCTAGGTGCATCATGGCCCGCGTGGCGGGTAGCTCGATGGCAATGACCGTGCTGGCCTGCCCGGACCTGAACAGCGAGGCGGCCAGTAGCTCGACCGCCATCGGGGTGGACCGCTCCCCCATGCCGATCATCACCGCGCCGTGGCCCAGCACGTGCACGTCGCCGCCCTCGATCGCCGGCAGGTGACTGGCGTCAACATCCCCGTAGTACCGGGTGAAGTCCGCGGTCGCGAACATCGGGTGGAAGCGGTAGATGGCGCGGCTGTGCAATGTCTCGCGCTGCCGGGCGGGCTTGGCCATCGGGTTGATCGATACGCCGTGGTAGATCCAGCAGGAGTTGTCCCGCTGGAACAGGTGGTTCGGCAGCGGGGGGAGCAAGAAGTCGTCGGCGTGCAGCATGTCCCACTTGAGGCTGCGCGCGCGGGCCGGATGCAGGTCCGCCTTGAGCACCCCGCCGACGAGGAACTCGGCCAGCGCCGGGCCGTCGAGGTCCTCGAACATCCTGCGCAGCGGGCCGATGAGGTTGGGCCCCAGTATCTCCGGCGTGCAGATGCGGTCCAGGACGAACGCCCGGCCTTCGGGTAGATCCAGGGTCTCGCCCAGCAACCGCCCGAAATAGTGAACCTGGACGCCCTTCTCGCGGAGCGCCCCGGCGAAGGCGTCGTGCTCGTCCTTGGCCCTCTTGGCCCAGAGCACGTCGTCGAAAAGCAACTCGCCCACGTTCCGCGGAGTCAGCCGCGACAATTCCAGGCCCGGCCGGTGCACGATGACCTGGCGGAGCTGGCCCACCTCTGACTGGACGTTGACGACCATCTCAGCCTCCGGTGTGTTCGTCATGCCTGCTGGCTGGCCGATGGCAGCGCCGGATGGTCATCCGGGGCGGCGACCTCACCGCTATTGTCCCTCTGCGCTCGCGGAAGGCATAGGGGACGACCGCGGTCTCGTCGTATCGCTACTTTCGCCTCTTTCGTTTCGCGCGACGCAGGAGTAAGAAGACCTTGAAGGAAAGGGTTAGGGACTTTCCGTCAGTGGCTCGGCTTGAAGGGAATGGGCCGGTGTACGACAAGATCCTGGTGGCGGTTGACCATTCGAAGATGTCGGATCGCGCGCTGGTTGCAGCCCGGGATCTGGCCTTGTTGTCCAAGGGTGAGGTGTGGGTACTTCACCTGCGGGAACGTGAGCTGGCGCCCAAGACCGGCGCGATGCCGACGGATGAAACCTCGGATGAGGCCAGTGCCGCGGTGGCCGCTTCGGTCGACATGCTGACCCAGGCCGGCGTCCAGGCGCACGGGGAGGTGAGGAACACCGTATTCGGGTACGCGGCCCGCGAAATCGTCAACGACGCCAAACAGATTGGCGCCGATGTCATCGTGCTGGGCTCGCGCGGCCGCGGTGACCTCGCCGGGCTGCTCCTCGGCAGCACCGCGCACAAGGTCATCCACCTCAGCGATCGGCCGGTTCTGGTCGTCCGGTAAGCGGTGCTCGCCACGCCGCCAGGCCGCGGTGGCCAGGTCATCCCGCCGCGCGCCCGATGTGCCTTTCGGCCCGCGGGGAAAGGAGCAATTCCCCTGTCGTAAGGCTTGCGGCGCTGGCCAGCATGGCGGCATGGCTAAGGGACAGTTTCGCATCTATCTCGGCGCCGCGCCCGGCGTCGGGAAGACCTACGCGATGCTCGCCGAGGGCCAGCGGCGCCGGGCGCGCGGGACGGACGTGATAGGCGCGCTGATAGAAACGCACGGCCGGCGGCTGACCGCGGCGATGGCGGAAGGACTGGAGATCGTGCCGCGCCGCACGATGACCTATCGGGGCGCGACGTTCACCGAGATGGACGTTGATGCGGTGCTGGCGCGTCGCCCCCAGGTGGCACTGGTGGACGAGCTGGCCCACACCAACGTTCCCGGCTGCCGGAACGCGAAGCGATGGCAGGACGTCGACGAGCTGCTCGACGCGGGCATCGACGTCATCACCACTTTGAACATCCAGCACCTGGAATCGCTGAGCTCGGTGGCGAGGCAGGTCAGCGGCGTGGAGCAGCAGGAGACACTGCCCGATGAGGTCGCGCGGCGTGCCGACCAGATCGAGCTGGTCGACATGACCCCGGAGGCGCTTCGGCGCCGGATGGTGCACGGGAACATCTACCCGCCGAACCGGATCGAGACCGCCCTGACCCACTATTTCCGGCCGGGTAACCTCACCGCGCTGCGCGAGCTGGCCCTGCTCTGGCTCGCCGACCGGGTCGAAGAGGGCCTGCGGCGATACCGCGCTGAGCACGGCATCGCCGCGCCCTGGGAGACCAGGGAACGGATCGTGGTCGGCATCGCCGGCCAGCGGGACGACGAGGTCGTCATCCGGCGCGCCGCGAGAATCGCCGCCCGCATCCCCGGCTGCGACCTGGTCGCTGTGCACGTGAGCATCGACGACGGGCTCGCCTCCGCAGCCAGCTCGGCGCTGGAAACCCAGCATGCCCTGGTGGCCTCGCTCGGCGGCAGCTTCCGGCAGGTACCGGGGGCGGACGCGGCCGATACGCTGCTCCGGTTCGCCCGCGCCGAGAACGCTACGCAGATGGTACTCGGCGCCAGCCGTCGCGGCAGGCTCTTCACCCTGCTGGCCGGCAAGAGCGTCCCGACCAGGGTGGGCCGCCGGGCCGAGCACATCGACGTTCACCTGGTCAGCCGCGGCGGGACCCACGATCGCGGCCCGATGTTGGCCCGCGTGCTGGCCGCGTTCGGCTCACGCAGGCTGCAGGCCGCGCGCGCGAGCAAGGAGGCAGCGGCACTTACGCGACTGGCGGGCTGCGTGTTGCGCGGCCACGGCGACCCGCCAGCCCTGCTCGAAGAGATGCGCCAAATGTCCGGCCTGGCCGCGGTCAGCCTGCTCGAATGGCGCCAAAACGGCGTGGGCCCGGCCTGGTACGTCGTGGCGAGCGCCGGCGAGCGGCCGCCGGAAGGACCCGGAACGGACCTGGAGCTGCCGATCAGCGACACCTTCAGGCTGGCGGGTCGCGGACGCCTGCCCGGCAGAGAAGACTCGCGCGTGCTGTTGTCCTGCGCGGTCCAGGTCGTGGCGGGCATTACCGAGCGCCGCGACGAGCAGGAAGCCCAGGCCGCCGCGCACGCGACCGACCTTCGCTCCCGGACGTCCCTGCTCGCGGCCGCCGGCCAAAGCGCGCTTGACGAACTCGCTGCGGCCAAGGCGGCCCTGGCTGCCCTGCAAGCGCGGGACTCGGCAGCGGACGACGTGCTGCTGGCCCAGGCGCGTGTCGCGGTGGACCGGGCCAGCAAGCTCATCGACGACCTCAGGGATCTCAGCCGACTGCACGCCGGAGTGCTCGAGACCTATCTCCGCCCGGTAGATCTCGACGAGGTGATGACCGCCGCCCTCGATGACCTGGGTCCCGGCGGCCAGCAGGTCACGCTCAATGCGGCCGCCGACCTGCCCGACGTGATCGCCGATGCCGCGCTGCTGGCCCGGATCCTGGCCAGCCTGCTGGCCGACGCCCTGGTCCGCAGCCCGGCCGACGAGCCGCCCACCCTGACCGCGGCCAGCCTGGACGGATTGGCGGAGATCCGGATCACCGACCGGGGCGCTGATCCGGGTGACGGACCGGACAGCCTGGCGTTCCGGCTGGCCCGCGATCTCGCGGACGCCACGGGCGACACGCTCCGCTGCGAGCGCGCCCCTGGTGGCGGGCGGACCGTGGCCGTTGCCCTGCGCGCCGTCGCCCGCCGCTCTCCCGCCGGGACGATCCACGCCGCCGATGCGGCCCTGCTGGCCGTGACCCAGTAAGTACGCGTCAGGCGCACAGATCGCCGCGCATGACCAGTACGGGGCACTGCGCGTGCTGTACGCAGTACTGGCCGACCGAGCCGAGCAGCGCGTCGGCGAAGGCTCCGTGGCCACGATGGCCGACCACCAGCAGCGCCGCGCCGACCGAGGCCTCCAGCAGCACCTCCGCCGGATGCCCGTTGACGACCCGGCTCGTGACCCGCTGGCAATCGGCGGGCTCGACCTCGTCGCGGACCACTGCCTCGAGACTCTTCTTGGCGTCCGCCGCGAGCGCTGCGACCTCGCCCGGTTCTTCCGCGTAGACGGGTGTGCGGGCGAAGCTCTGCAGCTCCGCCGAAACCTGCCAGGCCATGACGGCGTCCACGATGCCGCTGCCCAGCGCGGCTTGCCTGACGGCCCAGCGCAGGGCCGCCCGCGACCCCGCAGAACCGTCAACCCCCACCACGATCCTGGGGGCGTCATTCGCGATGCTTGCTGACATCAGGATCGGATCCTTCCGCGTTGCAGTGTTCAGGCGCTTTGCCGTACCTCGCCGCCAAGCTGGGCCGCGATGGTCCGGGTCCAGTCCCGCACCTGCGGCCAGCCTGTGCGGCGGGTCAGTGCTTGCCGCGCATGATCACGACCGGGCAGGGCGCGTGATGCACGCAGTACTGGCCGACGGATCCCAGCAGCGCCTCGGTGAGCCCGCCGTGACCCCGGCAGCCGACCACGAGCAGCTCGGCCCCCTCGGCCGCCTCCACCAGTACTTGTCCGGCGCGCCCTTCCACCACGCGCGGGCAGACCTGGACCTCGGGGTCGAGGGCGCACATCTCGGCGATCGCCTCGCACAGGACGCTGCGCGCGTCGTCCTCGTAATCGGGCCAATCGGCGGGCGGGGCCCAGCCCGTGCCAGCGGGAATGTGCCACGCCGTCACCGCCTCTACCACCGCGCCGGTCAGCTTGGCCTGGTGAATGGCCCAGCGCAAAGCGGCCGTGGACGACTCCAAACCGTCTACCCCGACCACGATGCGCGGCAGCTCATGGTCCTGTTCGTGCTTCATCGCATCCTCCTTAGGTCCGTTCCGTTCATCCGTCGTCCAGCACGGCAAGTCCGGGCAGCGTCTTGCCCTGGATGAACTCCAGGCTGGCGCCGCCGCCGGTAGAGACGTAACCGAACGCCTCGTCAGCGAAGCCGAGCGCGCGGATGGCCGCACCGGTGTCGCCGCCGCCCACCACCGTGTACGCGGCGCTGCCGATCAGCGCCGAGGCGACGGCGCGGGTGCCTTCGGCGTACGCGGGCAGCTCGAACACGCCCATCGGGCCGGTCCAGAAGACCGTGCGCGCGGCTGCGACGCTGGCGGCGAACAGCCGGGCCGATTGCGGGCCGATGTCCAGGCCCATCCGGTCGGCCGGGATGGCGTCGGCGGTCACGACCTCGTGCGGCGCGTCAGTGGCGCGGTCGGCCGCCACGATCAGGTCGGACGGCAGCACGATCTGCTTACCCGCCCGGGCGGCCTGATCCAGGTAGCCGGCGGCCAGCTCGACCTGGCCGGGCTCCAGCAGGGACGTGCCGACCTTGCCACCCTGGGCGACCAGGAAGGGGAAGGCCATGGCCCCGCCGACCAGGATCTGGTCGGCTGCGCTGATCAAGCTGCCGATCGCCTCGAACTTGTCCTCGACCTTCGCGCCGCCGAGGACCACCACGTACGGCCGCCGGATGTTGGCGGTCAGATGGGTAAGCGCGGCGACCTCGGCCTGGACCAGGTAGCCGGCCGCGTGCGGGAGGCGCAAGGCGACGTCGTAAACGCTGGCGTGCTTCCTGTGCACCGCGCCGAACCCGTCGCAGACGTACAGGTCGGCCAGGGCGGCCAGCTGGTCGGCGAACAGGCCGCGCTGCGCGTCGTCTTTGCTGGTCTCCCCCTCGTTGAAGCGCAGGTTCTCCAGCATGACCAGGCGGCCAGGGCTCAGGTCCGAGGCCATGGCACGGGCCGAAGGGCCGACGGTATCGGTGGCGAGCTTCACCCGGCGGTCAAGCAGCTGGCCGAGACGGGCGGCAACCGGCGTCAGCGAGTACCGAGGGTCGGGCTTTCCCTTCGGGCGGCCGAGGTGAGCGCAGACGATTACCTCGGCATCGCGGTCCAGCAGTGCGGTCAGAGTGGGCAGAGCCGCCCGGATCCGGCCGTCATCCGTGATGCGGGCGCCGTCGAGCGGCACGTTGAGGTCGGCGCGCACCAGGACGCGCTGGCCCGTGACCGCAAGGTCATCGACCGTCTTCATCATGACAAGGTCTCCTTGGTCCGAGCCCTGGGCGGTTTCCCGGACTCCACGGTCCAGCCTGACGCCACGCCTGTCCGACGGTCAGAGGCGTTCGCCGCCCCGACGCGGGACCTTCGTCCGTCGGGGCCAGGCCGCTTAGTGAACGGACGCGGAGTAGCCGGTACGGGCGATCAGCCTGACCCTGGTGGCCTGCAGCCGCTTGGCCAGGACCCGGCTGACCCGCTGGTGGAGCTCGTACCCGAGTTCCGGATCTGCGGCGCAGCGTGCCCGTACCACGGGCGCGTCGAACTCGAAGGCCTCCACGGGGGCGGCGGCGACAGCACCGAACGCCCACTTGAACGGGGCGAACAGCCATGACCAGCCCAGCAGCTCGCCCATCCCGATGGTCTCGATGATCACCGGGCCCTCTCCGGGCACGTGCAGGTCCACGGCAACGTGGCCGGACTGGATCAGCCAGAAGCGGGCGGCGTTGCCGCCGTCCTCGAAGATCCGGTGCCTGGCCGGGAACGTGACGTCGGAGGCCGCTTCGGCCAGCACGGCCAGCTGCTCGCGGGGCATCGCGTGCAGAAACGGGTGCGCGGCCAGGGCCGCAGGAGTGACCTCGATCATGGACACCACCGCCCAGATTCTCCTCTGGGTCCAGGCTAGCCTGAGACCGGCGCCCGTCAGCGCCGTGGGTCATCCGCGGCTCTCCCGAGTGGTGTCGGCCGGCAAGTAGCCTGGGCTGGGCCGTCCGCGCGTGCCTAGCGTCGATGCGGCCAATCGGCGGGACCATCGACGTGGGAAGGCCCAAGGTCCCGGCCGCGGCAGGAGATTGGCCCTGGCCGGCCGGGCGGAGACGCTGGATGGTGGGAGGGCAGCCGTCTTGGTGGGCGAGGTGGAAGGATGAAGGCACGGCGCGACCGCGAGCAGCCCGGGAGTACCCGGCTGGGCAGGCTGGTGCGCCGCTGGCGCCCCGACCGTAACCCGCTGCGACGCAGGTCGGACCGGGTCGAGACCGTCGTGGTCGGCGTGCTCGTGGCCGCGTTCTTCGCCGCCGCGCCGTTCGCCGCGCGCGCGGCGGGCAACTGGGCCTACGCCACGTCGCTCCGGGAACAGCAGGCCGAGAATGCTGCCTGGCACCAGGTCCGGGCCACCGTCGTGCAGACGGTACCTGACCTGGGTGAGTTTGCGAGCGCGCCGGGAATCAGCCCCGAGGTCAAGGCCCGGTGGAGGGCGCCGGACGGGCAGGTGCGTACCGGCCTGCTTTACGTCCTCGGTGGCGCGCGGGTCGGCAGCACGTTCACGGTGTGGACCGACCGGACCGGCCAGCTGACCAATGCTCCGCTGCAGACCTCTCAGATCGCGACCCGGGCTGACCTGGACGAGGCGATCGCCGTGGCCGCCATCGCCGTCATCCTGCTCGCCGTCGGCGGGCTAGCCCATGG
>JASIGD010000047.1 GCA_030045295.1 Streptosporangiaceae bacterium | reverse complement strand
CTGACCTGGTGGCGATCACGGCCGCCAGGCAGGCCAGCGCGGCGATGGCGAGCGCGCTCGCCAACGGGACAAGCTGCTGGCCGGTGACGGGGATGTCCTGCGCGGGGAGCGGGCGCGGCGGGGTGAAGACGGCCTGCGCCCACGCCTGCCGCGTGGCGAGGACCACCAGGCCGACTCCGGCCGCGGCGACCAGTAGCACCAGCGCGAATTCCCTGCGCGTCACCGGCATCAGCGCTTAATGCTCCTTGCGCAGCACGTCGGCGTCGAAGCAGGTCCGGTCGCCGGTGTGGCAGGCCGCACCAACCTGGTCGACCTTGACCAGGAGGGCATCGCCGTCACAGTCGAGCGCCACCGACTTGACCCACTGGTGGTGCCCGGAGGTGTCGCCCTTCACCCAGTACTCCTGACGGCTGCGCGACCAGTACGTACACCGGCCCGTGGTGAGGGTGCGATGCAGCGCCTCGTCGTTCATCCACCCGAGCATCAGCACCTCGCCGGTGTCGTACTGCTGGGCGATGGCCGCGATCAGGCCGGAGGCGTCCCGCTTCAGCCGCGCGGCGACGGCAGGATCGAGCATTGCTCCCTCACTTCCTCGTGACTTCAGCAAGGGTAGCAATGACGCCTACCATCAGCAGGTGAGCTATTCGCGAGAAGAGCGCCTGGCGCTGTGCGCGCTGCTCGACAAGACGGGCCCGGACGCCCCGACGCTGTGCGCCGGCTGGACCACCGGCGACCTCGCCGCGCACCTGGTGCTGCGCGAGCACCGGCCCGACGCGGCCGCGGGCGTCCTGGGCGGGCCGCTGGCCGGGTACACCGCGCGGGTGCAGCAGCGGATCAGGGAGCGGACGCCATTCCCCGACCTGGTGCGGATGATCCGGTCCGGCCCGCCGCGGCTGTCGCCGATGGCGATCCCCGGCATGGACGAGTGGGCCAACGCCGTGGAGTACTTCGTGCATCACGAGGACGTGCGGCGCGGCGGGCCTGACTGGGAACCGCGGGCGATCAGCAGCGGGGAGTCGGGCATGCTGTGGCAGCGGCTGCGGATGGCGCGGTTCATGCTCCGCCGGGCGCCCGTGGGAGTGGAGCTGGCCCGGGACGACAGCGAGGCGGACGGCCAGGCCTACCGGATCACCGTCAAGAATGCGACCCCGGCGGTGACCGTCATCGGCAGTCCCGCGGAACTCACCATGTGGGTGATGGGACGGACCGGCGCCGCCCGGGTCCGCTTCGACGGGACCGAGGTGGCGGTGAGCAAGCTCACCGCGGCGAACTGGCGGTAGGCAGACTGCGCGGCTAGGCGCCCATCTCGCGCTTCAGCCTGGCCAGCTCGTCGTCGATGTCCTGCGTCTTCGGCGCGCTCTGCCGGGGGGGAGCCGGAGCGGAGTAAGGCTCCACGTCGGCCCGGGGCAGCGGCCGGTAGGGCTCGTGGTCGCGGACCTCGCGTTCGGCTTTCTTCCCGGAGACCTGCTTGCCGGACCGCGCCATCTTGATGGCGACCACGATCACGCCCACCACGAGCGCGGCGATGACCAAGGTCGTTACCGCGTGAATCACAAACCCGATCACCGAACCGACGAGCAGGAACGCGATGAGTATGCCGCCCGCGATGGCGGCGACCTTCAACCAGCTCACGCGCCACATCCTCTCTCGACAAGGTCCCCCGAGACCAGCACCCGAGAAATGTCCTCACTTGAGATATTACCTGACTGCGGTGATCCCGCGGGGGGGCACGAAACCAGCCTGACATGAATACTCTAAGGCCATGCAGGCACTCGGCATCGACATCGGCGGCAGCGGCATCAAGGCAGCGCCCGTGGACGTGACGACCGGCAAGCTGGTCGCCGACCGGCAGAAGATCCTGACGCCGCGCCCGGCCCGGCCAGATGCGGTGGCGGACGTGGTGAAGCAGCTCGCCACCTCGTTCGACTGGTCCGGCCCGGTCGGCATCACCTTCCCTGGCGTGGTGGTCGAGGGCGTGACCAGGACCGCCGCCAACATGGACCGGGCCTGGATCGGGCTTGACGCGGGCTCGTTGTTCGGCAAGGCGACGGGTAACCCGGTCCGGGTGCTGAACGATGCCGACGCGGCGGGCGTCGCGGAGATGACGTTCGGGGCCGGGGTGGGTGAGCCGGGCACCGTGCTGATGCTGACCTTCGGCACCGGGATCGGCAGCGCGCTGTTCGTCAAGGGCGTCCTGGTGCCGAACACCGAGTTCGGGCACGTGGAGATCCACGGCCACGACGCCGAGACCCGCGCCTCCGAGCACGCCAAGGAACTGCACGACCTGAGCTGGGGCAAGTGGGCCGGTCGGGTCGATGACTACCTCCAGCACATGGAGGCGCTGATCTCCCCGCAGCTGATCATCGTCGGCGGCGGCGTCAGCAGGCAGGCGGACAAGTGGGTACCGCGGCTGACCGGCATCCGCGCCCGCATCGTGCCAGCGGCCCTGCTCAACGAGGCCGGCATCGTCGGCGCGGCGATGGCCACCGCGAGCACCGTGGCCCCCGACGCCTCGGGGGCCAGCAGAACGGGGAGCTAGGAAGCGGTCAGCGCACCGGCTGCCCGGCGGCCCTGAGCGCCTCCTTGACCTGGCCGATGCGCAGGGTGCCGAAGTGAAACACGCTGGCGGCCAGGACCGCGTCGGCTCCGGCCGCGACGGCGGGCGCGAAGTGGGCCAGCGTCCCGGCGCCGCCGCTGGCGATCACCGGGACGGTGACGGCGCCGCGCACCGCGCGGATCAGCTCCAGGTCGAAGCCGGCGGTGGTGCCGTCGGCGTCCATCGAGTTCAGCAAGACCTCGCCCGCACCGAGCTGCGTGGCCCGCCGGGCCCAGTCCGCCGCGTCGATGCCGGTGCCGACCCGGCCGCCGTGCGTGGTCACCTCGAAGCCGCTGGACGCCCCCGGGGCGCGACGCGCGTCGACGGACAGCACCACGCATTGTGACCCGAACCGCTCCGCCGCCTCGGCCAGCAGTTCCGGCCTGGCGACCGCGGCGGTGTTGAGCGAGACCTTGTCCGCGCCGGCCCGCAGCAGCCGGTCTACGTCCGCGACGCTGCGCACGCCGCCGCCGACGGTAAGCGGGATGAACACCTGCTCGGCGGTCCGCCGGACGACCTCGTCCAGGGTGTCCCGGCCGCTGCTGGACGCGGTGATGTCCAAGAAGATCAGCTCGTCGGCGCCCTCGGCGTCGTAGCACGCGGCAAGCTCAACCGGGTCACCGGCGTCCCGCAGCGCGCGGAAGTTCACGCCCTTGACCACCCGGCCGTCATCAACGTCCAGGCACGGGATGACCCGCACCGCGACGGTCACGGCATGACCCCGGCCACTTCGGCCAGGGCCTCGGGCAGCGTGAAGGACCCCTCGTACAGGGCCGTGCCGACGATCGCCCCTTCCACGCCCAGCGGGACGAGCGACGCGATCGCACGCAGGTCGGCCAGGCTGGACACGCCCCCGCTGGCCACCACCGGCGCGGACGTGCGCGTGCACACCTCACGGAGCAGCGACAGGTTAGGGCCGTGCAGCGTGCCGTCCTTAAGCACGTCGGTCACCACGTACCTGGCGCAGCCCTCGGCGTTCAGCCGGTCGAGCGTCTGGTACAAGTCGCCGCCTTCGGCGGTCCAGCCGCGGGCGGCCAGCCGGGTGCCCCGGACATCCAGGCCCACCGCGACTCGCTCTCCGCAGCGGGCGATGACCGAGCGCACCCAGTCGGGGTTCTCCAGCGCCGCCGTGCCGATGTTGACCCGGGCGCAGCCGGTGCCGAGCGCGCGGGTCAGCGAGTCGTCGTCCCTGATGCCGCCGGACATCTCGACGGCGATGTCCAGCTTCCGGACGACCTCGGCGAGCAGGTCCGCGTTCGATCCGCGGCCGAAGGCCGCGTCCAGGTCGACCAGGTGGATCCACGAGGC
>JASIGD010000433.1 GCA_030045295.1 Streptosporangiaceae bacterium | reverse complement strand
GACCCGCGGCCGCGGGGTCAGGTCAGCTGCGCCCTGACCGCCTCCAGCGCCGCCCTGATGTTCTCCACCGAGTTCGCGTAGGAGAACCGCAGGAAACCCTCGCCGTACGGGCCGAAGGCGGTGCCGGCCAGGGCGGCCACGCCCGCGTCCTGGAGCAGCCGGGCCTGCAGCTGCGCTGACGTCAGGCCGGTTTCTGTAATGTTCGGGAAAACGTAGAAGGCGCCCTGCGGCTCCAGGCAGCTGATACCGGGAATGTCATTCAGCCCGGCGACGATGATGTCACGGCGGCGGCGGAACTCCGCGACCATCTCGTCGACCGGCAGCCACGGCCCTTCCAGGGCCGCGATCGCGGCGTACTGACTGAACGCCGAGGTGCACGACACCGAGTTGATGGTCAGGCGGGTGACCGGCTCGACCAGGGCGGGCGGGAAGACGCCGAAGCCGAGCCGCCAGCCGGTCATGGCAAACGTCTTAGACCAGCCGTCGAGCAGGATCGTCCGGTCGGCCATGCCGTCCACGTCCAGCACGCTGGCCTGGCGGGCGGTTTCTGGGGGTGGTCCCCCCGGGTCAGCGCCGCCCGGGCCGTACCGGATGGCCCAGTACACCTCGTCGGTGAGCACGATCAGGTCGCGCCGCTGCGCGATGTCCGCGATCGCCTCGCAGTCCTCGCGGGTCAGCGCGCTGCCGCACGGGTTGTGCGGCGAGTTGATGATGAGCAGCTTGGACCGGTCGGTGACCAGCCGGTCGAGCTCGCCGACGTCGATGCGGAAGCCGTTGCGCTCGCGCAGCGGGACGGGCACGGGGACCGCGCCCGCGAACGAGGTGATCGACTCGTACATCGGGAAGCCCGGATCCGGGTAGAGCACCTCGTCTCCCTCGCCGGCCAGGGCCAGGATCGTGAAGAACATGATCGGCTTGGCCCCCGGGGTCACGACGACGCGGTCCGGGGTGACCCGCATCCGGCCGGTGCGCTCGAGGAAGGCGGCCACGGCCTCGCGCAGCGGCGGGATGCCCGGCGCGGGGACGTAGTGGGTGTGGCCGGCCCGCAGGGCCTCGACGGCGGCTTCGACGATATGGGGGGCGGTCGGGAAGTCAGGCTCGCCGATCTCCAGGTGAATGATCTTGTGGCCGGCGGCCTCCATGGCCTTGGCCTTTGCGAGGACCTCGAAGGCTGACTCGGTGCCGAGCCTGGCCATGCGGTCTGCGAGCCGGATTTCTGCCATGGCCTGATGATAAGTGTGTGGCGGTTTGGTGGTAAGAGTCAGGAGTGCCGGGATCCTCGCGATCTTGCCCTCGGCCCGGCGACACGTCAGTCTAGAGGTCGGTGCAGCACGAGGAGGTGCGGGAATGTCCGGTGGCACGGCGTCGGGTGGTCTGCTGGCTCGGTCGGGCGATGAACGGGACGTCGGGCAGCTTTTCGCCGCCGCCGAGGGCGATTTCGCCCGCTACGAGGTGATCAAGGATCTGGTCGATGAGTGTATCGACCTGTCGCTCAACTACCGGCAGAGCGGCCACCCCGGCGGGTCACGATCCAAGGTGCACATGCTGCTGGCCCTGCTGCTGTCCGGGGCCATGCGCTGGGACCTGCTGCGGCCGTGGCGCCGGTTCGGCGATCGTTTCGTGCTGTCCGCGGGCCACACGGTCCCGCTCGTCTACGCCACGCTCGCGGTGCTCAACGAGGCAGTGCGGGCCCGGCACGAGAGAACCGGGGCGGCCGAGTTCGCCTTTCCCGACGACGGCCGCTGGGCCCTGACCTGGGAATGGCTGCTCCGCCTGCGCAGGCACGGCGGCCTGCCCGGGCACGCGGAGATGGAGGGCAGGACGCTGTTCCTGAAGTTCAACACCGGTCCCTCCGGGCACGGAATGCCGCCGGCCGCGGGCGAGGCGCTTGCCCTGAAACTGGCCGGCGCCGGCGAGGTCAAGGTGTTCGTGTTCGAAGGCGAGGGCGGGCTCACCCCTGGTTCCGCGCACGAGACCAAGAACAGCGCGTGGGGCCTAGGCCTGGACAACCTGGTCTTCATGGTCGACTGGAACGACTTCGGCATCGACCCGCGGCCGGCCTCTGCGGTGGTGGCGGGCGCCCCGGTGGACTGGTTCGCGCCCTACGGCTGGCGGGTCACCGGCACCGAGCACGGCATGGAGTGGGGGCCGGTCACCCGGACCGTGCTCGAGGTGGCCTGCGGCGCCAACCCGGACCGGGTCCCGAGCATGGCGTGGTTCGTCACGCAGAAGGGCCGGGGTTACGGCAAGGTCGACGCGGCGAGTCACGGTACGGCCTGGCCGATGAACGCGGAACAGTTCTGGGCGACCCGCAAGCAGTTCATGGCGCGTTACGGGGTGACCTACGAGGGCGTGGACTCCCCCGCGCCGGCCGACCCGGCGGCCGTGCAGGCGCAGGCTCGCGCGAACCTGGGCGTCGCGATGAGCGTGCTCCGCCGTGACGAGGACCTGGTGACCTGGCTGTCTGACCGGCTGCTGGCCATCGCCGGGACGGTGCCGGAATCGATTGACGGGTTCCGGCTCGGGGCGACGGGGGTGTTCACCGACCGTCGCATCTTCGACGTGGCCAGCTACCCCGACAGCATGTGGAAGAAGCCGGGCGAGAAGGCGGCGAACCGGGCCGGCCTGGCCGCCTGGGGCGCCTACGTGAACTCCCTCGCGCTGCGTGAGTACGGCCGGCCCCTGTTCATCGCGGCCTCGGCCGACCTGGCCGAATCAACTAACATCGCCGGTTTCGGCCACGACTTCGGCGGATCGCCGGGCACCGGCTGGTACGAGCGCGACGAGAACCCGTTCGGAGCGCTGCTGCCCACGGAGATCACCGAGTTCACCAACGCGGGGATGATGGCCGGGCTGGCCACGGTCAACCTGGCAGCGGACCCGTTCTCGCGGTTTGACGGGTTCTGGGGGGCGTGCTCGACGTACGGGTCGTTCTCGTACCTCAAATACGGGCTCATGCGGCTGTTCAGTCAGCTGGCTCAGGACAGCGAGCTCAAGGTGGGCAAGGTGCTGTGGATCGCGGGCCACTCGGGACCCGAGACGGCCGAGGACTCCCGCACCCACTTCGGCATCTTCTCGATCGGGGTCACCCAGCTGTTCCCCGAGGGGCACGTGATCGACCTGCACCCGTGGGAGTACAACGAGGTCCCGGTGATGCTCGGCGCCGCGTTCTCGCTCGACGTGCCGATCGTGGCGCTGCACCTGACCCGCCCGCCGGTGGAGATACCCGACCGGGAAGCCCTGGGTATCCCGTCCTACCTGGCTGCCGCGCGCGGCGCCTACGTCTTGCGCGACTACCGGCCGGACCAGCCGCGCGGCGGGATCGTCTTCGTCCGCGGCACCATGCCGACCCGGAACCTGGTCAACGTCCTGCCGGAGCTGTCCGCCCGGCGAATCAACGTGAAGATCGTGGCGGCGGTCAGCCCTCAGCTGTTCGCGCGCCAGCCCGCGGAGTACCGGCTCTCGGTGGCCGGGCCCTCGGAGCGGCTCGACGCCATGATCATCACCAACGGCGCGTTCAAGCTGATGCGGGAGTGGGCTGATGGCCCGCTGGTCAGGGAGTACTCGCTGTCGTCGGACTGGGACGACCGGTGGCGCACCGGCGGCTCGGTCGCCGAGG